>NZ_SCOY01000032.1:0-55641 GCF_005503035.1 Rhodococcus sp. Q | reverse complement strand
GGCGCCGTAGGCACGTGCCGCCCCCGGCGCCGTAGGCACGTGCCGCCCCCGGCGCCGTAGGCACGTGCCGCCCCCGGCGCCGTAGGCACGTGCCGCCCCCGGCGCCGTAGGCATAGGGGTTCGACACACGGCGGACCAACGGGTTACACCCCGGGGATTCGAATTTCCCCCACGGGCCCCGAATCGTCCCCTATATTCGTGCCCACACCTTTCGGCCACCTCGGGTCGCAGGGTGTAATTCGTATCGGCACACGAGCCGTGCCGGTCGTCGCCCGCCGGCGGTGCAGCCCTCGCGCACCGCCGGCGGGCGTATTTCTCCCTCCCGTCGCGCCGACGGCAGCCCATCACGGCATCCCATACGATCGACGCTTGTGCCTGCCGAGTCCGACGCCACCGTCGTCCCCACCTCCCCGCCGGCCCCTGACCGCTCGGCTCCGCGGATCGCGCGCCTGATCGCGGTCGTCGCGGGTCTCGTCGGATTCCTGCTGGCGATCGCGACGCCGTTGCTTCCGGTGTCACAGCAGGCCGCGAGCGTGTCGTGGCCGCAGAACGGGGAACTGACGGGCGTCGACGCGCCCCTGGTGACATACGAGCCGCTGTCCCTCGACATGCACATCCCGTGCTCCGTGTTCGCGGGCCTGCCCGACGGCGGGACCGTCGTCTCGACCGTCCCGAAGAACGCCCCCGACGCCGACGAAGTCGGACTCTCCGTCACCGTCGGCTCCGACGCCGAGCGAACCGTCGCCGTCGACCTGCGTGGAACCCGTCTGGTGTCGGCGCCGCTCGCCGAGCTCGGCGGATGCACCGCCCTCCTCGTCCGTTCGGACGCCGATGCCACCACCGCGTCCTTCGCCCCTGTGACTCCTTCGGGCCCGCAGGCGGACGAGAAGGAGTCACGGGTCGAGGGTGACCAGCGCCCGCAGATGGTCGGGTTCTTCACGGATCTGCAGGGCGGCGCGCCCGCAGGCCTCCAGGTGACCGCCGACATCGACTCCCGATTCACGTCGACCCCCACCGCCTTCAAGGTGCTCGCGATGGTCGTCGGGGTGCTCGCGACCGTGCTGTCTCTCATCGCGCTGCACCGCCTCGACCTGACCGACGGCCGCCGCGCGCGCCGCTTCCTCCCGCGGCACTGGCTGCGGTTCACCGGAGTCGACGCCGTCGTCATCGGCACACTGATCGTGTGGCACTTCATCGGCGCCAACACCTCCGACGACGGCTACCTGCTGACCATGGCCCGCGCCTCCGAGCACTCCGGCTACATGGCCAACTACTACCGCTGGTTCGGGGTGTCGGAGGCCCCGTTCGGCTGGTACTACGACGTCCTCGCCGCGATGACGAAGATCTCCACCGCAAGCACCTGGATGCGCCTGCCTTCCCTCATCGCGGGCATCCTCTGCTGGCTCGTCATCAGCCGCGAGGTGATCCCCCGCCTCGGCCGCGCCGTTCGCCGCAACCGGATCGCCGTGTGGACCGCCGGACTGGTGTTCCTCTCGTTCTGGCTGCCCTACAACAACGGGCTGCGCCCCGAACCGATCATCGCGCTCGGCGCACTCCTGACCTGGTGCTCCATCGAGCGGGCCATCGCCACCGGCCGACTCCTCCCGGCAGCGATCGGTGTGCTGATCGCCGCGTTCTCCCTCGCCGCCGGTCCGACCGGCGTCATCGCGGTCGCCGCACTGATCGTGAGCCTGCGGCCGCTCGTGAACCTCGTCGTCGCGCGCGCCCGCGTCGTCGGTGTGGCGGCCCTGCTCGCGCCCGTGCTTGCCGCGGGCGCCGTCGTGCTGATCGCGATCTTCGCCGACCAGACCCTCGGCGGCGTCCTCGAGGCGATCAAGGTGCGCACCGCGATCGGCCCGAACGTGCAGTGGTTCGGCGAGTACCAGCGCTACGAGGCGCTGCTGAACATCTCGCCCGACGGCTCGCTCGCGCGCCGGTTCGGTGTGTTCGCGATGTTCCTGTGCCTGATCGTGTGCGCGATGCTGCTGCTGCGCGGTCGCGGGCGGATCCCCGGCGCCGCAGCGGGCCCGTCGCGACGCATCCTCGGCATCGTCTTCGTGTCGCTCCTGCTGATGATGTCGACACCCACGAAGTGGACGCACCACTTCGGCGTCTACGCAGGCCTCGCCGGATCGATCGCCGCCGTCACCGCGGTCGGGCTCGCGGCCGCGACCGTCCGCTCGAGCCGCAACCGGGCGCTGTTCGCGTCCGGCGTGCTGTTCCTGCTCGCGTTGGCGTTCACCGGATCGAACGGCTGGTGGTACGTCTCCAGCTACGGGATCCCGTGGTGGGACAAGCCGCCGTCCATCAGTGGCAAGCCTTTCTCCACCGGGTTCCTCGTTCTCGCCGTGCTCGCGCTGCTGTACGCGGGCTGGCAGCACCTGCGCGAGCCGTACCGCGGACCCGAACAGCCCGTCCGCCCCGGACTGCGCACCCTCGTCGCGTCACCCCTCACCCTGGCGGCGGCGTTCATCGTCCTCGTCGAGGTGCTCTCGCTCGCCAAGGGCGCGGTCGGTCAGTACCCGGCGTACTCGGTGGCCCGCTCCAACATCGACACCCTCACCGGCGACACCTGCGCGCTGGCCAACGACGTCCTCGTCGAACCCGACGCGAACGCGGGCAGGCTGACGCCGGTCGACGCGACACCCGACCCGCTCGGGGCGGGCGAGAACACCGGGTTCACCCCCAACGGCGTCGCGGGTGACCTCACCGCCGACGAGGAGTTCAAGGCCGCGGGCGGCGCCAACACCGTCGACACCGGATCGAACGAGACCACCGGAACCACCTCCGCAGGCACCGGCGGCGGGTCGGGCGACGCAGGCGTCAACGGCAGCACCGTCGCGCTTCCGTTCGGCCTCGACCCCGCAACGACACCGGTCCTCGGCAGCTACGGCGCCAACGAGCCCGCCCACGTGACCAGCGGCTGGTACGCGCTGCCCGAGCGTTCCGAGGACACCCCGCTGCTCGTGGTGACCGCGGCGGGACGCATCCGCTACGTCGATCCGGACGGCATCGTCACCGACGGTCAGAAGCTGCTCGTCGAATACGGTTCCCGGCGTCCGAGCGGCGACGTCGAGGTCCGGGGCGCCGTCGCTCCGATCGACATCGGCCCGGCCCCGTCGTGGCGGAACCTGCGTATCCCGATGGAGCAGATTCCCGCCGACGCCGACGCCGTCCGCATCGTCGCCGACGACACCGACCTCACCCCCAAGCAGTGGCTCGCCGTCACCCCGCCGCGACTGCCGCAGACGCAGACGCTGCAGGACGTCGTCGGATCTCAGGCACCGGTGCTCCTCGACTGGTCCGTCGGCCTGTCGTTCCCCTGCCAGCGCCCGTTCGACCACCGTTACGGCGTTGCCGAGGCACCGGAGTTCCGCATCCTGCCCGACCGGGTCGGCGCCGACTCCACCAACGCCTGGCAGGACGCGTTCGGCGGCGGCCCCCTCGGCTGGGTTGACCTGCTGCTGGTCGCGCAGACGATGCCGAGCTACCTGAACGACGACTGGGCCAGGGACTGGGGATCGTTGGAGCGGTACGAGCCGATCGACCCGTCCGCGACCGCGGCCACCGTCGACACCGAGACGGTGACACGGTCCGGCCTGTGGTCGCCGGGCCCGATCGCCGCCAGGTAGGACGTGCGCCCATCGGCGATGTGACACACCTCGTCGCCGATGGGCGCCCCGCCGCGGGACCGAAAATCGCATCGTCGATGTGGTGCTGGCCTCTCAGGTCGCTCGCCTACCATCGACACTCGTGCCCGACGCCCTGACAACCACCGCACCCGCGCCTGCGCCTGCGCCGGTTCCCGATCTGCGCACGCAGTATCGGACCGCCCGACTGATCGCGATCGTCACCGGTCTGCTCGGATTCGTGCTCGCCGTGGCGACCCCGTTCCTGCCCGTCAAGCAGACGACGTCCGCGTTGAACTGGCCGCAGGGTGCCGTCGGCAGCGTCGACGCGCCGCTGATGGCGCAGGTGCCGATCGACCTGACCGTGTCGATCCCCTGTCGCCTCGTCGACGACCTTCCCGCGAGCGGCGGGCTCCTGCTGGGGACGGCGCCGCCGCAGGGCACCGATGCACCGCTGAACGCGCTGCTCGTCCGTGTCACCGAGTCGAGCGTCGACGTCCTCGACCGCAACGTCGTCGTCGCGTCCGCTCCTCGTGACGCCGTCGCGGGCGGCGAATGCTCCGCGATCACCGTCACCTCCGACATCGCGGGCACCACCGCCACGTTCGAGGGCATGTCCGTCGACGGCAACCCCGTCACCGGCAGTCTCACCGGAGACCTCCGCCCGCAGGTCGTCGGCGTGTACACCGACCTCCCCGACACCGCGTCGACGGCCGATCTGTCCCTGAACGCGAACATCGACTCCCGCTACTCGTCGACGCCCACCGTCCTGAAGCTCCTCTCCGTGGCGCTCGCGGTGCTGCTCACGATCACCGCACTCGTCGCGCTGCACACCCTCGACGGGACCGACGGACGCACGCCCCGAGGGTTCTTCCCGACCCACTGGTGGCGACTGCGTCCCCTCGACGGCGTCATCGTCGGTGTCCTCGCGATCTGGCATTTCGTCGGCGCGAACACCTCCGACGACGGCTACCTGCTGACGATGGCGCGGGTCTCCGAGCAGTCCGGCTACATGGCGAACTACTTCCGCTGGTTCGGTGTCCCCGAGGCCCCGTTCGGCTGGTACTACGACGTTCTCGCCGCGATGGCGAAGATCTCCACCGCCAGCCCGTGGATGCGTCTGCCCGCGCTCCTCGCAGGCATCCTCTGCTGGTTCGTCATCAGCCGCGAGGTGATCCCCCGCCTCGGCCGCGCGGTGCGCCTCAACCAGGCCGCGGTGTGGACCGGTGGCCTCGTGTTCCTCGCGTTCTGGCTGCCCTACAACAACGGACTGCGCCCCGAGCCGATCGTCGCGCTCGGCGCCCTCCTGACCTGGTGCTCCGTCGAACGATCCATCGCCACCGGACGCCTGCTGCCCGCCGCGGTCGCGATCATGATCGCCGCGTTCTCCCTCGGGGCCGCGCCCACCGGTCTGATGTGCGTCGCGGCACTGCTCGCCGGCGCCCGGCCGATGGTCCGGATCCTGGTTCGCAGGCACCGCAGCGTCGGCACGTGGGCGCTCGTCGCGCCCCTGCTCGCGTCGGGCGCCGTCGTCCTTGTCGCCGTGTTCGCCGACCAGACGTTCGCCGGTGTCCGCGAAGCGACTCGCGTGCGGACGCTCATCGGGCCCAACATGAGCTGGTACCAGGAGTTCCTGCGCTACTACTACCTGTTCGTGCAGACCGTCGACGGCTCCGTCTCCCGCCGCTTCGCGTTCCTGGTGATGATCCTGTGCCTGTTCACGACGCTGTTCGTGTTGCTGCGCCGCAAGCGGGTACCGGGCGCCGCCGTCGGGCCGTCCTGGCGTCTGCTCGGCGTCGTGTTCGGCACCATCTTCTTCATGATGTTCAACCCCACGAAGTGGACCCACCACTTCGGGGCGTACGCGGGCATCGCCGGCTCCCTCGCCGCGCTCACCGCCGTCGCGGTGTCTGCGACGGCACTTCGGTCGCGGCGCAACCGGACCATGTTCGCCGCGGGACTGCTTCTGGTGCTTGCCTTCTCGTTCTCCGGCATCAACGGCTGGTGGTACGTCTCCGCCTACGGCATCCCGTGGTTCGACAAGACCATCTCGCTCGCCGGGATCCAGGTCAACAGCGTCATGCTGGCCCTCTTCCTCGCGGCCGTCGTCCTCGTCGGATGGCAGTACTTCCGTGAGGACTTCATCGGCAAGGAGGTCAAGGCGTCCGGCCCGCGTGGCCGACGGATCAAGGCGCTCGCGGCGATGCCGCTGACCGTCATCGCCGCCCTGATGGTCCTCTTCGAAGTGCTGTCCCTGGTCAAGGGTGCGGTCTCGCAGTACCCGGCGTACTCGTTGGCGCGCTCCAACATCGACGCCGTCACCGGGTCGCCGTGCGGCCTCGCCGACTACGTCCTCACCGAAGCCGACGCGAACGCCGGGCGGCTGCAACCCCTCCCCGGCTCGGCCGCCGACCCGCTCGGTGGCGACGATCCCGTCGGATTCGGCCCCGACGGAGTGCCGTCCGACCTGTCCGCCGACTACACCGAAGTCAAACCCGGACAAGCCAACACCGACGGCCAGTCCGTCGGCCCCGCCTTCGTCAACGGCGCCAGCGCCGGAACCGAAGGCGGCACCGGCGCGCAGGGCGTCAACGGTTCGACCGTGAAACTCCCCTTCGGGCTCGACCCCGCCACCACCCCTGTGCTCGGCAGCTACCAGACTGGCGTCCAGGAACCGGCATACCTGACGTCGAGTTGGTACGCGCTGCCCGAGCGCAGCGACGACGCCCCGCTGGTCGTCGTGTCCGCAGCCGGACGCATCTGGTCCGAGAGCAAGGACGGCGAGGTCACCTACGGGCAGTCACTCCGCCTCGAATACGGCCGACGCGAAGCCGACGGCACCGTCACCGTCCTCGGCAACTACCTGCCCAAGGACACCGGACCCGCACCGTCGTGGCGCAACCTGCGCATCCCCCTCGACGAACTGCCCGCCGACACCGACACCGTCCGCGTCGTCGCCAACGACCCCAACCTCACCGGCGACCAGTGGCTCGCGTTCACCCCGCCCAGGGTGCCGCAACTGCAGTCGCTGAACGACTACATCGGCTCCGAGCAGCCGGTGCTGCTCGACTGGGCCGTCGGCCTGCAGTTCCCCTGCCAGCGTCCCTTCGACCACCACTACGGCGTCGCCGAGGTCCCCGGCTACCGCATCCTCCCCGACCGACCCCTCGCCGTCAGCTCCACCGACACCTGGCAGGCCGGAGAGAACGGCGGCCCCCTCGGCTGGACCGAGATGATCGCGGAAGCGTCCACCGTCCCGACCTACCTGCGGGACGACTGGGGCCGTGACTGGGGTGCCCTCGAGCGGTACACCCGCCACTTCCCCGACGCCACCGCGGCCACCATCGACACCGACGAGGTGACCCGCTCCGGCTTCTGGAGTCCCGGCATGATGCGGGTCTACCCCTAACCCTCCACTCCCCTTGGGGTTTCCTGAATGGCCCATTCATTCACTTGGACTGAATGAATGGGCCATTCAGGAAAAGGTGGCGGGGTGACAACCCATTCGCGGCGCGGGTTTGTCCACAACCGACAGGGTTGTCCACATCTGGCCCGATTCGACGCCCGGAACGGCCTTCGGCCGGATGCAATGCCCCATCCTTGCCTCATGCGACGAGGCAGGTGGGCCGACGATCTCGACATGATCCGTGCGCACGCCCACAATGGCGTGATTCGCTCGGCAGTTCTCGGCGAGATGGGGCTGGCGCCGGCCACCATCGCCGCACGATGCCTGCCGGGTGGACCATGGCAACGCATACTGCCGGGATACGTACTGCTGCACAACGGTTCCGCCACGCAGCTCGAGCGAGCCGGCGCGGCTCTGATGTATGGCGGGGATGACAGCATGCTCACCGGGCACGCAGCTCTCGCTGCGCACGGCTACCGCCGATCCGCGTCGATGAATGACGTGCTCGTGCTCGTCCCTGCGTCCCGGAAGCGGGCTTCGACGCACTTCGTCACCGTGGAACGAACCTGGCGGCCACCTGAACCAGTCCTTTGTGGGACGCTCCGCTGCGCACCCGTCACGCGGGCAGTCCTCGACGCGGCCCGCCGGATGCGGTCACGGGATGCGTGTCGCGCCCTGCTCGCCACTGTCATTCAGCGCGGGGACACCTCGATCGAGGAATTGGCGATGGAACTGGCCGAGGGCACGACGCACGGCACGGCATTGCCGCGGTCGGTTCTACGCGAACTCGGAGGCGGTGCGCACTCCGTCGAGGAGGTTCACGCCCAACGCCTGTATCGACGCAGCGGACTGCCGACGATTGTGCACAACCGTGAGATCAAAACTCACAGGGGCGAATTCATAGCAGTCCCCGACGGCTGGATCGACGACGTCGCGATGGCCTGGGAAATCGACTCGCTCGACCATCATTTCAACGTCCCGGACCACGAGGCGACCGTGGAACGCCGCGAGCGCATGCAGAGCTTCGGAATCATTGTCGTCACGCACTTGCCGCGCACCATTCGCGACAAACCGGATCAGGTGATCCGTGAGCTGCGCTCGAGCTACGAACTTGCCCGCTCCCGAGCCAGGCCGAGCGTGCGGCTCCGCGATGCACAGTCCACGCGCCGGCCCGCTTCCTGAGAGCGGCACTTGTTCCTGAATGGCCCATTCATTCAGCTGAGCTGAATGAATGGGCCATTCAGGAAGAAAGGCGGCGGGGCAGAAAGGTCAGAACGGCAGCAGGTGATGCTTGCGGGGGTTCTTGTAGACCGTCTTGTCGCGCAGCAGGGTCAGTGCCTTGCGGATCTCGAGGCGGGTGGCCGACGGGTCGATGACGGCGTCGACGTAGCCGCGCTCGGCCGCGATGTAGGGCGTCGCGACGTGCTCGTTGTAGAAGTTGATCAGCTGCTGACGCACGGCGGGTGCGTTCTCGCCTGCGGATTCGATCTGCTTGCGGCCGATGATGTTGACGGCCCCTTCGGCTCCCATGACCGCGATGCGGGCGGTGGGCCAGGCGAAGTTGACGTCGGCACCGAGCTGCTTGGAGCCCATCACGGCGTAGCCGCCGCCGTACGACTTGCGCACGACGACGGTGACCTTCGGGACGGACGCCTCGACATAGGCGAACAGGAACCGACCACCACGCTTGATGACGCCGATCTTCTCCTGTTCGACGCCGACGAGGAAGCCGGGGGTGTCGACGACGAAGACGAGCGGAATGTTGTAGGCGTTGCAGACGCGCACGAAATGCGCTGCCTTGTCGCCTGCCTGGGCGTCGAGTGCTCCGGAGAGGTACATCGGCTGGTTCGCGACGACTCCGACGGGGCGGCCGTCGACGCGGGCGAATCCGGTAATGACGTTCTGCGCCATCTGGGAGCGGATCTCGTGGAAGTCGCCGTCGTCGAAGATCCGCATCAGGATGTCGTGCATGTCGTAGCCGGCGTTGTCGGCGTCGGGCATGAACGAGTCGAGTGCGAGGTCGTCCTCGGTGATCTCGGGTTCGAGTCCGGGGTTGATGATCGGCGGCTGTTCGGTACAGCTCGACGGCATGTAGCTCAGGTACTTGCGGACCCATTCGAACGCGGCCTTCTCGTCAGGCGCGACGTGGTGAATGTTGCCGTATTCCACCTGGTTTCGGGCACCGCCGAGTTCGTCGAGGCTGACTTCCTCGCCGGTGACCGACTTGATCACGTCGGGACCGGTGACGAACATGTACGAGTCCTCGGTCGCGACCACGACGTCGGTGTTGATGGGCGCGTACACCGCGCCGCCCGCGTTCTTGCCGAGGATGACGGAGATCTGCGGGCACATGCCCGACAGCGGTTCCTGGCGTCGTCCCATCTCGGCGTACCACGCCAGCGACGTGACGGCGTCCTGGATTCGGGCGCCCGCGGACTCGTTGATGCCGACGACGGGGCAGCCGATCTTGATGGCGAAGTCGTTGACGGCGGCGACCTTTCGGCCGAAGATCTCGCCTGCTGCACCACCGAACACGGTCTGGTCGTGCGCGAAGACCGCGACAGGACGGCCGTCGACGAGCCCGTGGCCGGTGACGACGCCGTCGCCGTACGGGTTCGACGGGTCGCCGGGCTGGCGGGCGAGCTGACCCAATTCGACGAAGGTGCCCGGGTCGAGCAACATGTCGATCCGCTCGCGCGGGGTCGGCAGGCCCTTCTCCTTGCGCCGCTCGATGGCACGGGCGTTGCCCGGGGCCTTCGAGATCTCGAGCTTCTCCCGAAGCTCGGCAAGCTTTTCGGCGGTGGTGGTGCTCACTCAGTTACTCCGCTTCTCGGCCTCGATGGCGGCCAGTTTCTTGGTCAGGTCGGCCCCCACCTTCCCGATGTACGGTTCGTCGACGATCTGGATGTGGTCGCCACCGATGTGCACGATTTCGAGGTCCGACGCGACCTTCGCCCAGCCGCCGTCGGGCGTGCGGGTCCCGAATGCGGGCTCGAGCGCGATGGCGTCGTCGTGGTACTTGTCCGCCATGTAGAGCACCACGGGGCCGTCGTACTTGCCGGGCTTGACGGTCTGCAGTGCTCGGTTGTCCAGCCACGACGTGCGCTGGTGCTCGATGATGCCGCCGGGGATCTTCGCGCCGCTCACCTTGAGCAGGTTCATCAGGATCTCGATCTGCTCTTCGTCGGTCTCGGCGGCGGCGAGCATGTCGAACGGCAACGGCGCGTCGACGTTGTAGGTCTTCTTCGCGAACGCCGCGTACCGCTGCCAACGCTTCTTGATCTCGTCGGGCGTGTCCTCGATTTCCTCGCCCGCCATCACGGTGTCGATGAGGCCGACGATACGGACGTCCTTGCCCTGTTCACGCAGGAGCGTCGCCACTGCGTAGGACAGTGCGCCGCCGAGGGACCAGCCGTACAGCACGTACGGCCCGTCGCCCTGGATCTCCGTGATGAGCGGCAGGTACTCGCGGGCACGCACGTCGAGCGGACCCTCGGTCCGTTCGAAGCCGTACATCGGGGTGTCGGCGGGCAACCGCTTGAGCAGCGGCTCGTAGGCGACGGTCGACCCACCTGCCGGATGGAACACGAAAACGGGTACGGCAGTGGACCCTTCGGGCCGGGCACGCAGGACGCGCACGAGGCCTTCGATCTTGCCCTCGTCCTCGAGGTGCGGGCGAACCTTCTCCGCGAGCTGCTCGACGGTCTCGCTGTCGAGTACGTCGTCGAAGCTCACCTCGCCGCCTGCGCGTTCGGTCAACCGGGCGGCCAGCTTCTCGGCGGTGCCGTCGTCGAGGACGGGCAGGATGTTGAAGATGCCCTTCGCGGACTTGCCCGTCACGACCGCCCACGTCGCGAACGTCAGACGTTCGGCGGCGTCACGCGGCGGGACGTTGACCTCCTCGTCGGACGCATCGCCGACGGTCGGTGCGGCGTCGGCGACGATCTGCTCGGCCTCGGCGACTGGACTCGTGGTCTCCTCGTCGAGCACGGAATCGAGTGCGGGGGCGTCCTTCTCGGCCTGCTGCTGCGCCGCGAGCGCCTCGACCTCTTCGCGGTTCTCGACGGCGTAGCGCAGGTACTTCTCGACCTCGCGCAGGTTCGCGTCCTTGACGGCCTGCAGCTGCAGCTGCGGGATGTCGAACTCGTACTCGACACGGTTCTTGATCCGCACCGCCATCAGCGAATCGAGCCCCAGCTCGATCAGCGGGATCTCGCCGGGCAGGTCCTCGACGGCGTAGCCCATCGACTCCGCGACGATCAGGGCGAGCCGGTCCTCGAGGGCCTGGGTGCCGTTGGGATCCCACTTGTCGCCGAAGGATTCGACGATCTCGGGCAGTTCCTCCATCGGCGAGCTCGACCGGGGTTCCGGCACGGCGACGACCAGTTCGGGCAGTGCCTCACCGGAGCTGACGACCGCATCCAGCAGCAGCGCGAAGGCACCGTTCGACTTCGCGTGCACCTGCAACGAACCGCCGCCGGGATGGGGGCTCAGGGTGGTGGTCAGCGTTCCCGATGCAGGCACGTCGCCGCGCGGGACGGCAGCGGTCAGCGTCACGCCCGAGAGCACCTGCGCCGCAGCGGAAGTCACGAGGTCGTTCAGATCGGAAACGGCAGAGGCGGCAACCTCCCACACGTGCCGACCGTCGGGAAGCGACACGTGCGACCCGGGCGCGCGAC
Organism: Rhodococcus sp. Q; assembly: GCF_005503035.1. Taxonomy (NCBI): domain Bacteria; kingdom Bacillati; phylum Actinomycetota; class Actinomycetes; order Mycobacteriales; family Nocardiaceae; genus Rhodococcus; species Rhodococcus sp. Q. The sequence goes on along the minus strand of NZ_SCOY01000032.1, from coordinate 43,927 downwards.
CCGATCCGGATGCGCTGACCTGGACGTCGAGCCAGAACTCCTTGCGCTGGAACGCGGTGCGCGGGGCGTTCGCGTACTCGCCGACAGGCAGCAGCGACGCCAGGTTCACGGGCTGCCCGTGCACGTACAGCTGGGCGAGCGCGGTGAGGACGCCGACCTCCTCGTCCTCCTTGCGCTTGAGCGTCGGGATCAGCTGGGCGTCGTGCAGTCCGGCGTCGAATGCGGTGGCGGCCACCGACATCAGCGTCGCCGGGTTCGGTGCGAGCTCGACGAAGGTGGTGTGGCCTGCGTCGACGGCCATGCGCACGGCGTTGGTGAAGTAGACGCTGTGCCGCATGCCCTTGGTCCAGTAGTCGACCGGGTGGATCGGGGCGTGTCCGGCGCGGTAGTACGTCTCCTTGTCGACGGACGAGAACAGTCCGACGGTCAGGGTGTGCGGTTCGATGCCCGCGAGCTCGGCGGCGAGTTCGCCGAGGATCGGGTCGACCTGCGAGGTGTGGCTGGCACCCTTGGTCTGCAGGATCCGGCCCATCTTCTCCTCGGCCTCGGCCCGGGCGACGATCGCCTCGACCTCGGGCTGGGGACCGCCGATGACGGTGTGGGTCGGCGCGGCGTAGACGCAGACCTCGAGGTGCGGGAAGTCGCCGAGGACGGCTTCGATTTCCGCCGCGGTGTACTCGACGAGCGCCATCAGGCGGATGTCGTCGCCTGACAGCGTCGCCTCGGCCTCACCCATCAGGCGCGAGCGGGCGGTGATGACGCGGACGGCGTCCTCGAGGGACAGTCCACCGGTGACGTACGCGGCGGCTGCCTCGCCCATCGAGTGACCGACCGCGGCTTCCGGCTCGGCGCCGTGGTGACGCAGCAGTGCCGCGAGACCGATCTGGATGGCGAAGATGCCGACCTGCGAGGTCTCGACGTCGTAGTCGAGGGAGTCGTCGAGGAACTTCTCGGCCATCTTGTAGCCGGATTCGAACTCGATCAGCTCGTCGACCTGGTCGATCGCGGCGCGGAAGACCGCGTTGTTCGTGTAGAGCTGCTTGGCCATCTTGCGGTGCTGCGACCCGAAGCCGGAGAACACCCAGACGGGGCCCTTGCCTGCGGGCGAGTCGGCGGAGAAGACGCCCTGCCCGGGCTTGCCCGCGGCGACCGCGCGCAGCCCGGTGATGGCCTCGGCGTGGGTCCGGGCGAGCACGACGGCGCGGGAGCGGCCGTGGTTGCGTCCCGCGAGCGTCCGGGCCAGGTCCGCCAGCGCAGTGGTGCTGCCGGCCTCGGTCTCGAGCCAGTCGGCGAGGTCCGCCGCGGCGCGGCGGCGGCGCGACGGCATCGACGCGGACACCGGCAGCAGCACCGGCAGCGGTTCCTCGCGCTGCGGCGTTACGAGCGGTTCGACGCCCATCGACTCGGCCGCGTCGGCCAGCACGGCCTCCGCCTCGGCCTCGACGTCGACGTGCTCGGCGTCGAGGGACTCCGTCGCCTCCGACAGCGATTCGCTCGCGGACGCCTCGGGCGCGACCGCGCCGTTGTCCTCGGGTGCGACGGCGCCGGTGTACTCGCGCACGACGACGTGCGCGTTGGTGCCGCCGAAGCCGAATCCGGAGATGCCTGCGACGGCGCGGCCCGTGTAGCGCGGCCAGTCGGTGACTTCGGGGATGACACGCAGGTGGGTGCCGTCGAAGTCGATGTACGGGTTCGGGCCTGCGTAGTTCAGCGACGGCGGGAGCTTGTCCTCCTGCATCGCGAGCACGACCTTGATCAGGCCTGCCGCGCCGGCCGCGGACTCCAGGTGCCCGAAGTTGGTCTTCGCGGAGCCGAGCAGCGCGGGCTTGTCGGCGTCACGGCCACGCCCGACGACGCGACCGAGAGCGTCGGCCTCGATGGGATCGCCGAGGATGGTGCCGGTGCCGTGGGCCTCGATGTAGTCGACGCCGGACGGCACGATGCCCGCGTCACGGTAGGCGGCGCGCAGGACGTCGGCCTGCGCGTCGGGGTTCGGGGCGACGATGCCGTTGGACCGGCCGTCCTGGTTGACGGCGGAACCGGCGATCACCGCGAGGATGGCGTCGCCGTCCCGTTCGGCGTCCTCGAGTCGCTTGAGCGCGACGAGTCCGCCGCCCTCGGCGCGCACGATGCCGTTCGCATCCGACGAGAACGCCTTGATCTTGCCGTCGTCGGTGAGCACACCGGTCTCGTCGAAGCCGAGGGTCGCGGCGGGCGCGACGAGCATGTTGACGCCACCGGCGAGCGCGATGTCGGACTCGCCGGATCGCAGCGACCGCACCGCCTGGTGCACGGCGACCAGCGACGACGAGCACGCGGTGTCCAGTGCGATCGACGGCCCGCGGAAGTCGAAGTAGTACGACACCCGGTTCGCGACGACGGATGTCGAGGTGCCGGTGATCGCGTAGGGGTGCGCCTGGACCGGGTCGCTGACGGCGAGGAGCTGGTAGTCGTTGGCGGAGGTGCCGATGAACACACCGACCTGCTGACCCTTGAGCTCGTTCGCCGGGATGTGGGCGTGTTCGAGCGCCTCCCAGGCCAATTCGAGTGCGAGACGCTGCTGCGGGTCGACGTTCTTGACCTCGAGCGGCGACATCGCGAAGAACTCGGCGTCGAAGCCCTTGACGTCGTCGAGGTAGCCGCCCTTGGTGTTGGCCTTCTCGATGGCGGCGGCGATCTGCGGGTCGGCCGCGAACTCCGCCCACCGTCCGTCGGGCAGATCGGTGACGGCGTCACGGCCCTCGATCAGCAGTCGCCACATCTCGTCGGGCGTGTGCCCGGAGCCGGGGAAGCGCGATGCCAGACCGACGATCGCGATGTCGTGGGACTGCGAGGTGTCCCGGACCGCGTAGTACGCGTCGTCCGACCCCGCGGGCAGCTCCGGCTCACCCTCGATGATCCGCGTCGCGAGGGACGCGATGGTCGGATGCTGGTAGGCGATCGTCGCGTTCAGCGTGATGCCGAGCAGGTCCTCGACCTCGCCAGACAAGGCCACTGCGTCGCGGGACGACAGACCGAACTCCTCCATCGGGCGGTCGTCGGAGATCTGCTCCACCGGCTGCCCGGTCACCCCGGCAACCCAGTTGCGTAGCCATTCGCGCAGCTGCGCGACCGTCATCTCAGTTTCAGCCATCAGTGCACCACGCTACTCGTCGTCGGAGGTCTCGTCGGGGACGTAGTCGATCTCAGACGCTGTCCGGGAACGCTGTCTGCTGGTACCCGCCGCGCAGGGTGCCCTCGATGTACGCGGCCTTGCAGGCGCGGCGGGCGATCTTGCCGCTGGAGGTACGCGGGATCGACCCGGCGGGCACGAGCAGTACGTCGCGCGCCGTCACGCCGTGTCGCGCCGAGATCGCGGCGCGGACCGCGTCGGCGATCGGCCCCGGTTCGGCCTTGCCCGCACCGGGTGCGCGTTCCGCGACCACCACGAGCTGCTCGGAGCCGTCGTCGGGGTCGTAGTTCAGTCCCGACCCGAACTCGAACACTTCCTTGGGCAGCTGGTTCGCGGGCACGGCGAACGCGGCCACGAAGCCGGGACGCAGCGCGGTGGACGCCTCCTGCGCGGAGTACTCGAGGTCCTGCGGGTAGTGGTTGCGTCCGTCGACGATCACCAGGTCCTTGACGCGACCGGTGATGTACAGCTCGCTGTCGACGTAGACGCCGTAGTCGCCGGTGCGCATCCAGTTCGCGTCGTCGGGCGCGCCGTCGGTCTTGCTGCCGTCCGCCTGCCGCGACGTGATCCGGTTGTGGAAGGTCTGCGCGGTCTCGTCCTCGCGACCCCAGTAACCCTGGCCCATGTTGTTGCCGTGCAGCCAGATCTCCCCGACGTGCTCGTCGGGCAGCTCGGCGCCGGTCTCGGGGTCGACGATCGCGGCCCACTGGCTGCGTGCGACGTGCCCGCAGGACACCTGGGAGATGGCTCCGGGCGCGTCGGGGGAAACCTTGACCATCCGGCCCTGGTTGAGCTGGTCGCGGTCGACGTAGATGACACGGGCCTCGTCGGCCTGGTCGGTGGTGGAGACGAAGAGGGTCGCCTCCGCCATGCCGTAGGACGGCTTGATGGCGGTCTTGGGCAGCCCGTACGGCGCGAACGCCTCGTTGAACTTGCGCATCGACGAGGTGGTGACGGGCTCGGACCCGTTGATGAGCCCGATGACGTTGGAGAGGTCGAGCGTCTCACCGTTCTTGGGCAGTCCGCGGGCCGCGGCATGCTCGAACGCGAAGTTCGGCGCGGCGGCGAAGGTGCCCGCACCGTCGGAGACGGCGGCGAGTTCGTTGATCCAGCGGGACGGCCGGGCGACGAACGCACGGGGGCTCATGATGGTGATGTACTTGCCGCCCAGCGCGGGCAGGATCACCGTGAGCAGGCCCATGTCGTGGAACAGCGGCAGCCAGGTGACACCGCGCGACTCGGTGCTCAGCCCGATAGCGTCGGCCATCTGCACCGCGTTGGTGCCGACCGCGAGGTGGGTGATCTCGACGCCTGCGGGAGTGCGGGTCGAACCGGACGTGTACTGCAGGTACGCGATGTCCTCGAGCTTCGGCTCCGGGTTCACCCACGTCTCGCCGACGGTGTCGGGGATCGCGTCGACGGCGATGATGCGGGGACGCTGCGCGGCGGGCAGCGAGCGGAACAGCTGACGGACACCGGCCGCGGACTCCGTGGCGGTGAGGATCGCGGCAGGTTCGCAGTCGCCGAGCACCGCGTGCAGCCGATCGGTGTGACCGGGCTCGTCCGGGTCGAACAGCGGCACCGCGATGGTGCCCGCGTGGATCGCGGCGAAGAACGAGATGACGTAGTCGAGGCCCTGGGGCGCGAGCACGGCGACGCGGTCGCCGGGCTTGGTCACCTGCTGCAGTCGGGCCGCCACGGCGCGCAGCCGGACACCGAACTGTTCCCAGGTGAGCTCCTGCGCCTCACCGTCGCGTGCGGTGGAGTAGTCGATGTAGCGGTATGCCAGATCGTCGGCATTCTCTCGGGAATGCTGCTCGACGTAGTCGACGAGTGTGTTCCCGGGCTGCAACTTGATATGCCCGGTCTCGTCGATGTAGTCATCGAAGTTCTTCATACCTTCTCCTCCAAGGCAAGCCCTCGACGCCTGTTTCTGCACCGGTGGGCTTCAACTCCCTGCTCCCGCGGGAATCATGCAATCAATGTCTAGCGGCAACATGCAGATCTCGTTACGGTAACGAACCGCTTCGCATCCCAAACCAACAGGATGTTACAGAAGCCCGCCTCGTCATTCACCCTTGAGCAGGTCGATGACGGGGGCGAAGGCCTCCATCTGGGTCGGGAAGATGCCGACATACGACATCGACGTCCGATCCCGAACCCTTCTTATCTGATCAGCGATTTCGTCGTACGTGCCGATCGCCAGATAGGGCGAGTCGAGGATGTCCTGGACGGTCAGCGTGACGTCCGCCTCAATGTTCGGCGGGTACCCGTTGGAGATGGCCCCGAGTGCCATCTCGGCCATCGCCTCGCGGTCCTCGGTCGGCATGACCGCGGTGATCGTCCAGTTCAGCTCGATGTCCTTGAATCGGTCACCCGCAGCCGCACGGATTCCGTCGACACGGGCCGCGGTCGCCTCCATCGTGATCCCGGAGAGCAGCATCTTGCCCTCCTTGGTCGACGGAGGCGCGATGGACACGATGTCGGCGTACTTCGCCGCGAGCGCGAGCATCTTCGGTCCCCCACCGCCGACGGCGATCGGCGGACGCGGACCCTGACGCGGCCGCGGGCTGCCCTTGAGTCCCGAGATCCGGTAGTACTCGCCCTCGAAGTTGCACTCCTGGCCACGCAGCAGCGTGTCCAGGATCTGCAGCGACTCCTCGAGCTTCGCGATGCGAGCACCAGGACGCTCGTACGCGATGCCCGCCTGGTCGAACTCGTCCTTCATCCAGCCGGCACCGATACCGAGCTCGAGCCGACCACCGGAGAGCACGTCGATGGTGGTGGCGTCCTTCGCGAGGATCGCCGGATGGCGAAAACCGTTGGCCAGCACCGCAGTTCCGATACGGATCTTGTCCGTCGCCACAGCGAGCGCACCGAGTGCGGCGATCGGGCCGACCTGGTTTCCGACGTGGTCGGGGATCATGAAGCTGTCGTACCCGAGCTCCTCGGCCTTCTGGGCCAGCTTGACGAAGCGCCTGGCCCCGCCCTCCTCGGCGTTGCCCTCGCCACCGGCTGCAAACCGGAACTTGCGCGGCGCGGGCGCGTCGGCGGAACTCATCTATCAATTCTCCTGGTGGCGGGCAGTGGTGAAAAGTGCAGGTAACCGGTTGTCCACTCTAACTGCTGGACACGGTCCCCCCTATTCCTGTCAGGACTCGATCACTCATGGGCGGGGGCGGGCGCGGAGCGCACCTTCTCAGCGGCCCAGTTTGTCATCCACTGCGTGGCAGTGGTGCCGTTTCCATCAACACTGAAGCTGTTGTACATCGCATGCACAGGGTTGTTGACGTACTCGAGCAGACGCGACGCACTCCCCAGCCAATTGCCAGGTTTGAAGGCACCGTCCGGAGCGTCGCAGATGCCGTCCGTGGGCGCACAGATCTGCACGACCCGGTCGCCGACCGACCCGAAGCCGCCCGGCCTGGCACCGGTCATCGTGATGCCCGGCAGCTTGACACCGGCCAACGCGACCTCGGCGCCGACACCCGCGACGGGCGGACCGACGTCCTCGGCCGTCCCCGGATTCCGACGACCGTCCGCGATGAGCCCGGCCCCCAACAGGAGGTCGGCAGGGACGGGCCCGTTGCCCGCTCCGATGCTCGCGGCGAGATCACCGGCAATGACGGCGCCCTGCGAGAACCCGGTGAGCACGTAACTCGTCAACGGGCACTCGGTGTGCATCGCCGACATCACCTCGGTCGCCTTCGCGGTGCCCTCGCCTCGGCTGACGTTGTACGACACCTGACCGTCCGGCGGAAGCGCGACCGGATTCGAGAACTGCGCCACGTACGGCACCGTGTACACCTGCGCCCGCTCCGGCGCGAACTGCGCCTGCAGCGGCCTCGTGACGTTGAGCATCAGCGACGCCGGATTCGCGGTCGGATCGAACGGGTCGTCAGCGGCGCTCGACTCCCAGGTACCCGGGATCGCGACCACCTGGACGTCCGGGCAGCTGGCCGGCTGCGCGGACGGCCGCTCCGGCCCCGGCGGCGTCACCGGCGGCTTCGGCACCCGCCCTGCAAGCAGGAACCACGCCAGCAACGCGACCAGCGCGACGACGAGTAGGACGATCAGGACCAGCAACGTCCGCAGCAGGCGGCGTCCCCGACTCTTCCGGGCTCCCATCGGCTACGAGCAGTAGGTCGAGGTCGCGGCGTCGATGTACACCTGCGCCATCCGGGCCGCGTCCGCCTCGGACGGTGTTCCGCCTGCCAACCCGGCCTCGACACCGGCCATACCCGTCACGTAGGCGAGGATCTCCTCGCTCGCGACGCCGCTCTCCTTGGCCGAGCAGATGTAGTTGGCGGTGGAGATCGCGATGTCACCGTTGGCGGCGGGCGTGACGCCGCCCTTCTTCAACGCGTCCAGGTAGGCCTGTCCACGGGCGTCGATCGGGGGCGCCTCCGTCGGACCGGGGAATCCGCTCGGCACCGACTGCGGCGTCTCCGGCGGCGCAGTCGCCGCCACCGACGGGGTCGTGTACTCCGGTACCTCGATGCCGGTCGCGAGCGGCGGCGCGGTCGGCGAACCCGATCCTGCTGCCGTCGTCAGCGTCGGCGTGTTCGACGCCGTCGAGTCGTCACTGCCGCATCCGGCGAGGACGCCTGCCGAGACGAGCGCGAGCGCGCCGACGGCGAGCACACGGGTAATCGGGGTACGGGAAGATACGCGCATCAATTTCACAGTCCTCTTCGGTCATCGGCGGGACGTCCCGCCGCGACTGGGGTCATCGGTGTCGAGGGTACCGACGTGCGTCGGGCCGGGTTCGCGCCGCGAACCCGGCCCGCCACGTCGATCACTCAGGCGACCTGGATGTTCCCGCCCTTGACGGTGATGGTGCCGAACTGGAAGTTCTGGCGGACGCCACCCTCGAAGGCATATTCGTCACTGATCGGGTAGCCGAGGCGGCCGCCCTCGTAACCCTGGCGTCCCCATTCCTCGAAGATCGCGCCGTGCTTGATCGACCAGGCACCGCTCGCCGGGCTCCAGTAGATGTTGCCGCCCTCGAACTCGTTGAAGCGGCCGTTGTCCCGGATCGGGCCACGCTCGCTGGACCGCGGGAAACCGAGCCAGCTGTTCTCGTAGCCCATCTCGCCGTACTTGCGCATGATCAGGCCCTGAACACCGTTCGCCCCGGTGGTGGGGCTCCAGTAGATGGCTCCGATCTCGAAGCCCTGCACGGCGCCGTCCTTGGACGGGGTGTTGATCTCGTCGCCGACGGGGTAGCCGAGCGGACCGGTCTCCCAGCCCTGCGAGGACCACAGGTCGCGGATCGCGCCGCGGACCGCATGGGCCCCGGTCTGCGGGGTCCAGTAGATCGAACCGGCCTGGAAGTGGTTGCCGCGGCCACGGCCGTCGGGGGTGCCGAACTCGCTGGTGGCCGGCAGGCCGAGGGGTCCGGACGGGCCGCCCATCGCCTGGTACTCGCCGCCGATCATGCCGGTGACGACCTGTGCGCCGGTGCCACCGGACCAGAAGATGCGGCCGTTGCGGAAGTCCTGGGCGAGCCCGCCCGCGACACCGTATTCACCGGTGACGCAGCCGCCGAGCCACGGGTTCGCGTTCGCCATCGCGCCGATGTCGCCGTTCAGGCCGCACCCGGGTGCCGAGACCTCGACGCCGAGGGCGTTGGCGACCTGCGGCCACGCCTGGTGCATCTCGAACTGCCAGTACGGCCACGAGTGGGTGCCCGACGGCCGGTAGTTCACCTGCGCGGCGATGCCGAGCTTGTTCAGCTTCGTCGCGAACGACTGCGAGGTCAGACGCGAGAGGATCTCCAGACCCATGCCCGCGTAGTTGGTGGACACGCCGGGGATGCCGGACGGCTGGTCGTACGGACCGGTCATACCGCTGCCGCTGGAGATGTACAGGCTCGTGCCCTTGAGGTTCTCCGCCTGGATGTACGGGTCGTGCGCGGCCCACTGCGGATTGCTCGGCTGGCCCCACATCTTGGTGACGTTGTATCCGCCCGCGTCCTGCATCGCGTACTGCAGGGCCTGCGGCATACCGAGCGACGTGGTGCTGAGGTAACCGGAGAACGAGCCGGCGAACTTGAAGAAGCCGGGATTGCGGGCCGCGAGGAACATCGCGGACGTGCCGCCCATCGACAGGCCGATCACACCGCGCGTGCTGGTGGTGCGCATGCTGTTCTCGAGCACCGGTGGCAGTTCCTTCGTCAGGAACGTCTCCAGTTGGTAGAACTTGCCGTTGTCGCCTTCGAGCCAGTCAGTGTAGAAGCTGGACTCGCCGCCGACCGGGAGGATCACGTTGACGTTCTTGTCGGCGTAGAAGCTCGCCGCGTCGGTCTCGATGGTCCAGCCACTCTCGTCGTCGCGGGCGCGCAGACCGTCGAGCATGTAGAGGGCGGGGAACGTGGCGTCGGGCCGGGAGTTCCAGTCACGTGCCAGCAGGATCTGCACCTGGAACGGCGCGCCCATGGACGGGGAGTCGACCCACAGCGCGACGCGGCGGTCGGTGATCCACTGCACCTTCGACACACCCGGCATCGACCGACCGGGTGCGGCTGCGGATCGCGCCGAGATGACCGGCGCGGGCGCGGGCGCCGCGACGGTCGTCGTCGGGGCGACCGTGGTGGTCGGCGCGGCGGTCGTCGTGGGCGTCACCGCGGTGGTGGTCGTCGCGGCCGCGGTGGATGTCGCGGCCGTCGTCGTGGTCTTCGCGGCGCTGGACTTCGGCGCGACGGTTTCCTGGACGTCCTCGGGGGACTTCTTCGCGGGGGTCGAGGTCTGCGTCGCGGTGATCGACGTGCTCGTCGCCGGTTGTGCGGCGGCGACACCGGCGGTCGTCAGCCCAGCCGCGGTCGGCAGAACAAGCGCAGCGGCCAACAGTGCGAACGCACGCCCCTTGCGGTGATGCGATCGGGCGCCCGATCTTGTTGATCCTGGTCGCATGTGAGGTGACTCCTCTTTCTTCTGTCGGCCGGTCTACTACCCGGCACCGTCGGTTGACTGACCCGACCCGCGCGTCACGCTGCTGTTACGCCTGGACACTCGCGTGTCCCCTTTGTACACGGCGGACAGGAGTGACGCGTGTGACGCGCGGCATCTACGAGGTTTTGTTATGTGCAGGAAACGGCAGATGCCGCCCTGCTCACCCCCGGAGGGGTGTGCAGGGCGGCATCGTCGCGATCATGGTTATCCGGTCACCAGGCGTTCAGGGTGTCCAGAATCTGGGTGCGGGCCTTGAACAGCTCGCCCGACCAGTACGGCCACGAGTGGGTGCCGTTGGACGGGAAGCTGTACGTGGCAGGAATCTTGAGGGCGGCCATGCGAGCCTGGAAGGCCCGGGTGTTGACCAGCGAGATGGCCTCGAGGCCCATGCCGTTGGCGGTGTTGTAGTAGTCGATCGGCTTCTGCGGCTTGTCGAACTCACCGGGCAGACCACTGGCCGCCGAGATGTACAGGGACAGGCCCTCGAGCTTCGGCGCGAACACGAACGGGTCGTTGCGCAGCCATGCCTTGCTCCACGGCGGGCCCCACATCGCGTCGACGTTGAACCGGCCGGCATCGAGCATCGCCACGCGGATCGCCTCACGCATACCGGGCGCCGAGATGTTCAGGTAGCCCGACAGCGAAGACGCGAACTTGAACTGGTCGCGGTGGTAGGCCGCCAGCGTCAGGGCAGCCGAGCCGCCCATCGACAGGCCGAGCACACCGTTGTTGGTGCGAGAGACACCACGGGTCTCCAGGTAGTCGGGGAGCTCCTGGGTCAGGAAGGTCTCCCACTTGTAGGTGGTGTCCTGGCCGTTGAAGTTCGACGACGCAATCCAGTCGCTGTAGAACGACGACTCGCCACCCACCGGCATGACCAGGGTCAGGTTGTCGTTCGCGAACTGGTCGAGAGCGTTGGTCTCGAACGACCACGCGTTCCTGTCGTCGCGTGCGCGGAGTCCGTCGAGGAGGTAGAGGGCAGCTCCACCGCCACGCTTGGCCCACTGGATCTGCACCTTGATCGGGCCCATGGAGGAGGGCACCGAGACCTCTTCGTAACCACCGGACGGCGCCCGGTGCGTGACCGGTGCGGCGCCGGCGACGGCGGTCCCCGCGATACCGGCAGTGACGGGCAGCACGAGCGCTGCGGCCGAAAGGCCGAGGAGGCGTCGCTTGAGGTTCTGGAACCTCGGTCTGCCAATACGCATGAATACTGCTCTCTTTCTCTCCTGCGGTACCCGCCTGAGCTGGCCCGGAAGTCTGGCACTAGGCCACGGCTCTGCCGTACGCACACATGCGCGTCCGGCAGTGGAACGGATCAAGGTCACACTGCGCTCGCAGGAGCGTATGCGAACGGGTGTGGCGTGACAACCGCGGTTCTTCCCCCTGAAACCCGCCGCGCCGGACGAGTTGCAAGGGACTTCTTGTATCTGTACATCGCGTTACGGTTACGACCGTTACGTAAACGTGATTTGGGATACAGTTTCGTGATTTCCCTAGCGGGGACGCTCGGGGGGCATCTCCAAACCACAGCGCTGGATCTCGTATGCGGGCACCCGGTCGATGCGATACCCCGCGTAGTGGAACGCCCGTTTGAAGTTGCGGATGAACAGCTGACGGGTCAACTCTCCCCGCGACGACGCCAGCAACTCCTGAGTGTCCGGACACGTCAGCGCGACCTGTGCCTGAGCCACCCAGTTCTCGTCGAGATACCAGGGCATCCACGGATGCTGGTCGACCATGCCCGTGTCGGCGACCACCCAGTCCGGATACAGGGCCTTGTCGTGACCGATGCGTCCGTCGCCGAGGCGCTCGGTGTGGGCCGCGAGCGGGTAGGCGAGACCCATCTGGTCGATGACCTTCACGTCCAGACCGACATTCATGCTCGTCATGCCCAGATTCAGGAAGTACACCGTGTGACCTGCCCCGCCCTCCGGAATCGGCAACGGCGGCGGCACCAGATCCCAGTAGGTGTAGTACGCCGCGGGTAGCAGCAGACCCCCGTCGGGGCTGTTGTTGATCGTCTCGACCATCGCCCGCATTCGCGGATAGTCGAGGTAGTCCTCGGCCCGGATCGGATGGTCGTTTCCGGTCCCGAGCATGTAGAAGTTCCGCTCGTCGACGATGCCGGACTTACCGACGAACGTGCCGTTCGGCATGCCCTGCGCGGTCGAGGCGACGATCGCCCACACCACGACGGCGACCCAGGCCAGCGATCCCGCGGCGAACACGGCAGTGGCCGGGGTCGAACCCCACTGGTCGCGCCGCGGCACGCGCACCGGCAGCACGGCGATCGGGAGGATCAGGCAGAACAGCACCGGCAGCAGGACGCGGCCGTGCATGAAGTCACCACCGACCCGCACCGAATAGATCCCGAGCAGGATGCCGGTGCCGACGAACAGCGCGATCACCGCCGCGGGTGTGTGCAGGCGCGCGAGTCCGGTGACGCCGGAGCCGTCACCGGGACGCCCGAGTCCGTAACGCCGGTACGCCAACCACCCCAGATAACCAGCGAGAACGGCGAGCGGAAGCCACAGCCAGTACGGACCGACGAGGTTCCACAGGTAGGTCATGCCCTGCGACCACTTGGCGCCGCCCGCATCCTTCGACACGGCGGTGTTCGGGTAGGGCAGGCCGTAGTAGCCCATCCGCCAGATCTGGTAGCCGACCGGCACCGCACCCGCGACCGCGACGATCGCCACCCGGCGCCGCCACGACCCCGGTGTGAGAAAGATCATAAGGAGGACGAGCCCCGCGAGCATCACCATCTCGGGACGCACCAGCGGACCGAGACCGGCGATGAACGCCAGGATCAGGACACGCGTGGTGGACGGCTCACGCTGTGCCCACTGAACCATCAGCAGCCACAGCAGGCCGATCCAGAAGATGACGAGGCAGCTCTCGAGGCCGGACGTCGCGAAGTCGCGCGCCGGGGGCACCGCGATGTAGACGAGGGCGCCCGCCGGGAGAAGCAGCAGTCCGGCACCGGTCCTGCCACCGGCGCCGGCGCGCCAGAGGGAACCGGTCCCGACCATCGCCAGCACGATGGCGGCGACGGACAGGACCAGCGCGAGGGTGAGGACCACGTACTCCAGGCGGATCTGCGTGATCCATCCGAACGCGTAGACGAGGTAGGTCCACAGGGTGCTGGTGTTCGCCTCGACCCGCTCACCTGCGTTGAACACCGGACCGTTTCCGGCGAGCAGGTTGCGGACGGTCCGCAGCACGATCAGTCCGTCGTCGGCGATCCAGCGACGCTCCCAGGCACCCCAGAAGAACAGGGCGCCGGTGATCGCGATCCCCGCGACGTAGACGAACCGGGCAACGGTCGACGACACGGACTCCGACGTGCCGCGATCAGGGATCGCGACGTCGTCGGCCCGCGTCGTGTCAGGCGATGTAGACAGCGACACCCACCACTCCGATCCACGCGATCGCGAGGACTTGGAGCACCCGGTCCCGGAAGGCGATCTCTTCAGGTTCGCCCGCTTCTCCGCCGTCGATGTCCACGGCGTACCGCAGGATCGCGATGGTGAACGGGATCATGGAGACGGCGAACCAGTTGGAGCCCGTCGCCTGGTCACGTTCGAAGGCCCACAGGCCGTAGCAGATCACCACGGCGGTCGCGGCCAGCGTCCACACGAAACGCAGGTAGGTGGCGGTGTAGTACTCGAGCGACTTACGGATCTTCGCGCCGGTCGATTCGGCGAGCGACAGTTCCGCGTAGCGCTTGCCCGCCGCCATGAACAGCGAGCCAAACGCCATGATCAGCAGGAACCACTGCGAGAGCGGGATTTCGGCGGCGACGCCACCGGCGATGGCCCGGAGCAGGAATCCCGACGACACGATGCAGATGTCGAGGACGGCCTGGTGCTTGAGGCCGAAGCAGTATGCGAGCTGGATCGCGATGTAGACGGCCATGACGAGCGCCAGTTGCCAGTTCGCGAGGAACGACAGGGCGATCGACCCGCCGAGCAGGGCGACCGCCATCATGTACGCCAGGTTCACGGGCAGAACGCCTGCGGCGATCGGGCGGAACCGCTTGGTCGGGTGCTGGCGGTCCGCCTCGACGTCCATCGCGTCGTTGACGAGATAGATGCCGGACGCCGCCATGCAGAACACCACGAAGGCGAGCGCGACCGGCAGCAGGACGTCGGTCTCGGTGACGGAACCGGCGGCCAGCGGCGCAGCGAGCACCAGGACGTTCTTCACCCACTGACGCGGGCGGAGCGCCTTGACGATGCCGGACGCCAGGGACTTCGGCGGTCCGGCGACCTCGGTCGGGTGCTCGCTCATCTCTCTCCAAACTTCTGTTCGGCACGCAGAACCACTGCGGCCGAGGCAGCTCCGAGGGCGGACCCCGCGAGCACGTCGGTCGGGTAGTGGACGCCGAGCACGAGCCGCGACAGCAGCATCGGAGGCACCAGCACCGCGGGCAAGGGTAGCCCGGTGAGCCGCCCGAGCAGCACCGCGGCAGCCGTGGTGGACGTCGCATGCGACGACGGGAAGCTCAGCTTGCTCGGCGTCGACACGTTGACCTGCACCGACGGATCGTTCGGCCGGGGACGGCGGACGACGCGCTTGATCACGATGGACGCGGCATGGGCGCCGACTGCGCCCACCGCGACTCCGGCCCACTGCCTGCGGCGAGGCTTGTCGAGTACGGCACCGACGCCGGCGACCGCGATCCAACCGAGTGCGTGTTCACCGAAATGGGACATGCCGCGCGCGGCCTTGATCACTGCGGGTTCGGCGCCGATCGTCGACTGCACCCGGTTCAGGATCCTGACCTCAGATGCCGAAGACACTCTCCCACCTCTCCTTGCTGGTCAGCGCAGGCACGGCGGCCGCGTACTCGTCCTTGAGTGCGGGGAAGCGCTGGGCCAGTTCACGGCGCAGGCGCATCGCCTCCTTGAGCAGTCCCCATGCCTGGCGCGGGTCGCGCTTGCGGTAGACGACACCGCGCCCGTCGGCGGTGGTGACGGTGACGCCGTCGACCTGCGAGAGCAGGAACCAGCGGGCGTCGATGGTCGGCACGTTCAGCTGCGGGCGCTCATGGTGTTCCTCGTGCGCGGGCTTCGCGTTGTGGACGAGTCCCTTCCCGAGGCGAACCAGCTTGGCGAGCGGGTTGCC
Source organism: Rhodococcus sp. Q (assembly GCF_005503035.1). Classification (NCBI taxonomy): domain Bacteria; kingdom Bacillati; phylum Actinomycetota; class Actinomycetes; order Mycobacteriales; family Nocardiaceae; genus Rhodococcus; species Rhodococcus sp. Q. The sequence goes on along the minus strand of NZ_SCOY01000032.1, from coordinate 28,669 downwards.
GGGGTCACCGACGGCGCCGACACCGGCGCCGGACGGCAGCGGCAGCTCCGTCGACGACGGCAGCACGACGGCGTCCGGGTACTCCTTGCGCATCGCGTGCACCTGGCCGAGCGCGGTCGGCAGCAGGTCGAAGATGTGCTCGGGGCCGCCGAGGAAGTCGCGGATGGCCTGGTTCTGGATCGCGACGGTCGAGTACTCGAGGCACAGCAGGTGCTTGAGGGTGGCCTTCACCGTGTTGACGACGAGCCCGCGGCCGTTGCCCGGCATGTGCAGCGACGCGACGACGAGACGGTTGCGCAGGTGGAAGTAGGCCTGCCAGTCGATGGCGTCGTCCTTATCGGACCAGGCCATGTGCCAGATCGCGGCGCCGGGCATCGTCACCGTCGGGTAGCCGGCGGCGCGGGCCCGCAGTCCGTACTCGACGTCGTCCCACTTGATGAACAGCGGCAGCGGCTGCCCGATCTCCTCCGCGACGACGCGCGGAATCATGCACATCCACCAGCCGTTGAAGTCGACGTCGATGCGTCGGTGCAGCAGTTTCGAGTTCTCGCGGTCGCTGAGCGGGAAGCGGGAGAAGTCGTGGTCGTACTCGACGTTCGGTGCGGCCGACCACATGAAGATGCCGCGGTTGATCGCCTCACCCATCGTGTGCAGGTGGCTGCGTTCCTGCAGGTTGAGCATCTGGCCACCGACGAGCATCGGGGACTTCGCGAAGCGGGACAAGGCCAGCGCACGCAGGATCGAGTCGGGCTCGATCTCGATGTCGTCGTCCATGAACAGGATGTGCTCGGCGGAGGTCGTCTTCAGCGCCTCGTACATGACGCGGCTGTAGCCGCCCGAACCGCCGAGGTTCGCCTGGTCGTGGATCGCGAGGCGGTCGCCGAGCACGGCGGCGGCTTCGGCGAAACCGGGTTCGTCGCGGACCTTGCGGGTGCCCTGGTCCGGGATGATGACGGCGTCGATCACGTCCAGCACCAGCGGGTCGGTACCGAGCGCCGTCAGCGCCTTGACGCAGTCGGTGGGTCGGTTGAACGTCGGGATGCCGAGAGCGACGCGACCCGAGCCGGGCGCCTCGATCGGGGCGTACCACCCCGCGGCGACCAGTTCGACGTCGGTGTCGGTGGTGATGTCGAACCAGATCCAGCCGCCGTCCTCGAACGGCGCGAGCTCGACCTCGAACTCCACCACCGCAGACCTGCCCTCGCCGCGGAACTCCTTGCCCTGCACGTGAATCCGCGAGGAATCCGCCTTCGAGCGGTACACGTCGACGCGGCCGTGCCCGACCAGCTCCAGCCGCAGCACGACCGTCTTCAGGATCGTCCAGCGCCGCCAGTAGCTGGCCGGGAAGGCGTTGAAGTAGCTCGCCATCGACACCTCGGACTCGGCGACGAGCGAGAGGGAGGTGCGGGAGAGGGAGTGCGCGCGACGCGAATTGGTCGGCGACTCCTCCAGGTACAGGGTGCGCACGTCGAGCGGCTCACCCGGTCGCGGCAGGATGACCCGCTGCAGCAGGGCCTTCCCGAGCAGTTCCTGATCGTCGAACAAGGTGTCCTGCTCCAGCAGGTGCTTCGGGGTCATGCCTCGACTCCGCCGCCGAGAGGGGCGCCGGACTCGAGGTGCGGGCGCAGGGTGTTGTCGAACATGCTCAGCGCGCTCGCGATCGCCATGTGCATGTCCAGGTACTGGTAGGTGCCGAGCCGGCCGCCGAACAGGACCTTCGCGTTCTCGGTCTCGGCCTTCGCCCGCGCCCGGTACGCCTCGAGCTTCGTCCGGTCGTCGGGCGTGTTGATCGGGTAGTACGGCTCGTCGGTGGACTCCGCGAACCGCGAGAACTCGCGCATGACGACCGTCTTGTCGGACGGGTAGGTGCGTTCGGGGTGGAAGTGCCGGAACTCGTGGATGCGGGTGAACGGCACGTCCGCGTCGTTGTAGTTCATCACCGGGGTGCCCTGGAAGTCGCCGGTCGGCAGCACCTCGGTCTCGAAGTCGAGGGTGCGCCAGCCCAGCTCGCCATCCGCGTAGTCGAAGTAGCGGTCCAGCGGTCCGGTGTAGACGACGGGGGCGTCGGGGCTCGCGGCGCGCAGCTCGTCGCGGACGTCGAACCAGTCCGTGTTCAGCCGGACCTCGATGTTGTCGTCCTTCGCCATGTTCTCCAGCCACGCGGTGTAGCCGTCGACGGGCAGACCCTCGTAGGTGTCGTTGAAGTAGCGGTTGTCGAAGTTGTACCGGACCGGCAGGCGGGTGATGTTGCCGGCGGGCAGGTTCTTCGGGTCCGTCTGCCACTGCTTGGCGGTGTAGTCGCGGACGAACGCCTCGTAGAGGGGGCGACCGATCAGGGAGATCGCCTTCTCCTCCAGGTTGGCCGCGTCCTTGGTGTCGAACTCCGCAGCCTGCTCCGCGATCAGCGCCCGGGCCTCGTCCGGCGTGAAGTACTTCCCGAAGAACTGCGCGACCAGGCCCAGGCCCATCGGGAACTGGTAGGCCTGGCCGCCATGCATCGCGAAGACTCGGTGCTGGTAGCCGGTGAACTCGGTGAACTGGGTGACGTAGTCCCAGACCCGCTTGTTGGAGGTGTGGAACAGGTGCGCCCCGTACTTGTGGACCTCGATACCCGTCTCGGGCTCCGCCTCGGAGTAGGCATTGCCACCGATGTGGTGCCTGCGGTCGAGGACGAGGACCCGCTTACCGAGCTGCGTCGCGGCCCGCTCGGCGATCGTCAGTCCGAAGAATCCTGACCCGACGATGATCAGGTCGTACTGGCCGGAGGTCACGGAGTCTCGCGATACAGAGGTCACGGGCAACCAGGGTATCGGACCGCGACGGTGCCGCTCATGTGCATGGCGGCTCCGCCGCTCGTGCCCGGTTTCCGGGTCCGGAGACCCCGAATCGCACGCGAGCGCGAAGCGCCTACTTCATGTACGTGCGCAGCGCGTCGCGGACGAACTCGGCACCCGCCCGTCCGCCGTAGTTGGCGGCGAACCGCTCGTCGTCGACGTACATGTCGGCCAGGCCGAGCACGTACTCGCGGACCGGGGCCGTGCCGTGTCCGGGAGTGGAGCGTGTGGAACGACCCGACCAGGCGGGTGTGCCCGGCACCGACGACAGCCACTCGACGTGCCTGCGGGCCAGGTCCTGCGCGTGCGCACTGTCGGACGCGACCCCGGACTCGGCGGCCGCGATCCAGTCCTGCGAAAGGCGCGCCGTGTCGGCTTTCCAGTCGCGGCGCTGCGCGTCGTCCATCGACGTCCACCAGCGGTTGCTGTCGGCGTACGCCTTCGGTCCCCAGCGCTGCTCGACCTCGTCCTTGTACTGGGTGTGGTCGAACCCGTCGAACATTTCCTCCGCCATGAGCGGTTCTCCCTTCTCGGTTCGGTGCAGGGTGGTGCGGACGGCGTCGATCTGCCGTCCGAGCCGTTCGCGTTCGCGTTCGAGCAGGTCGAGGTGGGTTTCCAGAGCCGAGGCGGCGTCCTGCCTGCCGGCGAGGACACCGGCGATCGCGGTCAGCCCGAGCCCGAGGTCGCGGAGCAGCAGGATCCGTTGCAACCGCAGCAGCGCGTCCTCGTCGTAGTAGCGGTATCCGTTGGATCCGATCCTGCTCGGCGCGAGCAGTCCCCGATCGCCGTAGTGCCGCAGCGTGCGACTGGTGACCCCGGCCGCCTTGGCCAGGTCCTGTATCGACCATTCCTGCATGACAACCAGCGTGCATCTTGACGCAACGTCAATGTCAAGGCCTCCGGGCCCGTGAATCCCCTTTGGGTCTCCCACGAGACCACAAGGACGCCGGCGGCGGAGCCGCCTAGCCTGGCGACGTGAGCCTCGACCTCGACGCGTACCTGAACCGGATCGGTTTCGCCGGAGATCTGGCGCCGACCCGCGCGACGCTGGACGCCATCGCGGCGCACCACACCGCCGCGATTCCGTTCGAGAATCTCGACCCGTTCCGCGGGGTGACGAACCGACTCGACCTGGAGTCGCTGCAGGCGAAGCTGGTCCGCGGCGGGCGCGGCGGCTACTGCTTCGAGCACGGACTCCTGCTACGAGCGGCGTTGCGGGAGATCGGGTTCAGCGTCACCGGGCTCGCGGCCCGCGTCCTGTGGGGCTCCGCGGACCTCGACGCGCTCACCGCGCGAACCCACATGCTGCTGCTCGTCGACCTCGGCGACGAGCGCCGCGTCATCGACACCGGTTTCGGCGGCATGACGCTGACCGGGACGCTCCGTCTCGAACACGACACCGAGCAGCCGACGCCGCTCGAACCGTTCCGGTTGGTGGACCTGGACGGCGACTGGGCGATGCAGGCCCTCGTCGGCGGCCGGTGGCGCACCACCTACCGCTTCGACCTTCATCCCCAGCACGCCGTCGACTACGAGCCGACGAACTGGTACCTGTGCACGTGGCCGCAGTCGAAGTTCGTCACGACGCTGATGGCGGCACGCGCGACCGCGGACCGCCGCTACGCGCTGGCAGGTCGCCGGCTGACGGTCCACCACCTGGACGGACGGACCGAGCGGCACGAGCTCGCCGACGGCGACGAGCTGCGAGTGGTCCTCGAACGGGACTTCCGCATCGACACATCGGCCCTGCCAGGGCTGGACGAGGCATTCGCCAAGCTCGACCGATGACTTCGGCAAGCCTTCCTTTGCTGGTGACGGACGTGGCGCGTCGCTAGCGTCGACGGTATGGATTCGGTTGAGCGACAACGTACCGAGGACGAACCTCGGGAGCCGGAATCGCCGGGGCAGGGCCTGAACGCGAAGCTGAACTGGCTACGGGCGGGCGTGCTGGGCGCGAACGACGGCATCGTCTCGACCGCGGGTCTGGTGGTCGGTGTCGCGGCGGCGACGGTGGACCGCGGACCGATCCTCACGGCGGGGATCGCGGGGCTCGCCGCGGGTGCGGTGTCTATGGCACTCGGCGAGTACGTGTCGGTCAGCACGCAGCGGGACACCGAGCGGGCACTGCTCATGAAGGAACGCGCCGAGCTGCGGGAGCTGCCGGAGCAGGAGCTGGAGGAACTGGTCGACCTGTACGAGGCGAAGGGCCTGTCCCCGGCGACGGCCCGCCTGGTCGCGGAGGAGTTGACGGAGCACGATGCGTTCGCCGCGCACGCCGATGTCGAACTGGGTATCGACCCCGACGACCTCACCAATCCGTGGCAGGCGGCGGTGTCGTCGGCGATCTCGTTCACGATCGGTGCACTGCTGCCGCTGATCGCGATCCTGTCGACGCCGCCGCACCTGCGGATTCCGGTCACGTTCGTCGCGGTGCTGGTCGCGTTGGCGTTGACCGGCAGCATCAGTGCCCGCCTCGGCGGCGCGCGCCGCGGCCGGGCGGTGGCGCGGGTGGTGATCGGCGGCGCCGTCGCGATGGTGGTGACCTATGTGATCGGTCAGGCGTTCGGCACGATCGCCTGACCGGGTACGAGCGCCGGCACCACGAACTGTTCGACCATGGCCCGTTCGTCGGCGGCGTCGACACCGGGAACGGTGAGCAGCGAGACGATGACGCGAACCACCCACCGCGCCTGCCGCGGAAGTTCGGCGGGGTCGCCGGCCGCCGCGCCGGCGAGGAACGTCACTCCGAGCACTTCGATCACCTCGGAGGTACTGGCGAGTCCGGATGCGATTCCGGCATCCCCGACCGCGAACCAGGCTGCGAGAGCAGGTGTTTCCCGAACCGAGCGAATCGCCGCGAGGATCGCGTCGGTGATCCGCTCGGCGGGGTCGGCAATGTCCGCGACCTCGGCCGCCACCTGCTCTCCCAGCCGGCGCGCCTCGCGGTGCACGAACGCACGGTGCAATGCGACGCGACCGTCGAAGTAGCGGTACAGGGTGGCACGGGAACAGCCGGCGGCTTTGGCGATGTCGCCCATGCCGGTGGTCGCGACTCCGCGCTCGACGAAGAGCTCGGCTGCCGCGTCGAGGATCTTCTCCGCGGCGGCCTCGGACTTCTCGTCACGCAACCAGGTCACGGACGCACCCGGAACGGAACGTGCGTGGGCCTGCGAACGTAATTGCCTGGAGCGTAGATAATTCCGTCGACATCAACTTCGAAGTCGGGGCACCGCGCGAGCAGTTCCTCGAGGGCGACACGCGCCTGCATGCGCGCGGCGGCGGCACCGAGGCAGTGGTGACCTCCGTGGCTGAACGTCATGATCTGACGCGGCGCGCGCAGGACGTCCAGCTCGGCGGCATCGGGCCCGTACATGCGGGGGTCGACGTTGGCGGACCCGTAGACCAGCAACGCCTTTCGGCCTGCCGGGATGGTGACGTCATGGAGTGTGACATCGCGCGTCGTGGTCCGGGCGAGGCCCTGCACGGGCGAGGTCAGTCGGAGCAGTTCGTCGACGGCATCGGGGATCCGGGACGGATCCTCGAGCAGCAGCGCGCGCTGGTCGCGGCGCAGGGTCAGCAGTGCGGACGAGCCGCCGAGCATCCCCGTCGTGGTGTCGTTGCCGCCGGTGACCATGGTGAACGCGAATCCGAGGATCGACAGCATGCCCGCGATGTCGCCATCGGCGCCCATTCCCGCCGCGACGAGGTGCGAGATCGTGTCGTCGCCGAGATCACCGGTCGCGGCGTCGACATGCCTGCGGGCGATCAGTTCACCGAAGTAGCCCATCAGCTCCCCGACCGCGGTGGCCGCCTCGAGCGGGTCACCGATCGCGGTGGCCGCGACGATCGAGTCGGTCCACGCGTCGAAGCGTCCCCTGTCTTCTTCCGGCACACCGAGATAGTGCGCGACCACCATGCTCGGCAGTGGCTTGAAGAGTTCGGTGACGATGTCGCCCTCCCCCGCCTCTCGCAGCCTCTCGATGCGTTCGACGACGAAGGCCCGCACCGCGGGTTCGACGGCCTCGACCTGCCGGGGCGTGAAGCCGCGGGCGACGAGTTTGCGGAAGTCGGTGTGCCGCGGCGGATCCTGCATGACCAGCGGCGGGTTGTCGCGCAGACCGATCTTGTCGAGTTCGCCGTAGCTGGTGGTCAGCCCGTCGGCGGACGAAAAGGTCTCGTGGTCGCGGGCGGCGGCGAACACGTCGGCGTGCCGGGTGAGCACCCAGTAGTCGTCCTGCGGCGCGCTCTCGGGGACGACGTGGTGGACGGGGTCGTGGTCGCGGAGCGCCGCGTACATCCCGAAAGGGTCGCGCCAGGTCTCTCCGGTCGGCGGCACGTAGGCAGCCTGCCCAGACATTGTCGTCGTCATGTCTTGAGAATGAGACAGATTCGGAACTATGTCAACGGATGAATCGGGCATTGTGTGTTTCTCGACGCACCAGTAATCTCTCGAAACAACTGAGACTGACTCGTCTCACATTTGACGGATCTGGGGGTTCGACGTGAAACAGGGACTGTGGACTCGGCTCGGCCGGGCGACGGCGGTGGTCGCCGCCGTCACTCTGACCGCCTCGATCGGAGTCGGAACAGTGCTCGCGCAGCCTGCGGCTCCGATGCCGTTCGCCGGGCTCCCCGTGCCGCCCGAGCTCGACCAGGGGTTCTACGCGCCACCCCTGGCCTCGTACGCGGATCTCGCACCCGGCGACGTCATCACGTCGCGACCCGTCACCGTCGCCAACCTCAGCCTGATCCCCGTCAACGTCGACGCCTGGCAGCTGTCGTACCGCTCGACCGACACGCGCGGGGGGCCCGTCGCCGCCGTCACGACCGTCCTGAAGCCACGCGGACCCGGCGGCGACAAGCTGGTCTCGTTCCAGATGGCCGAGGACTCCACGGCTCAGTACTGCGCCCCGTCCTACGCCCTGCAGCAGGGGTCGATCCCGGCGCTCGTCACCGGCTCCGCGGTGATTCCGGCGGAGTTCCTCGCCGTGCAGGCCGCGCTCGCACAGGGCTGGACGGTGTCGGTCCCCGACTACCAGGGGCCGAACTCGGCGTACGCCGCCGGCCCGCTCGGCGCCCGCCTCACCCTCGATGGCGTCCGCGCCGCAGAACGATTCGATCCGCTCGAGCTCCCCGGCGACGACACCCGGGTCGGGCTGTGGGGCTACTCCGGCGGAGCCATCGCGACCGGCCACGCCGCCGAACTGCACCCGTCGTACGCACCCGAACTGAACGTCGTCGGCGTCGTCGAGGGTGGCGTTCCCGCGGACCTGTCGGCGTTGCTGAACAACGCGAACAACGCGGCCCCGGCGGGCCTGGTGCTGGGCGCGGTCCTCGGCCTCGGGCGGGAGTACCCCGATTTCCAGCAGTTCCTCGACGAGCGGATGAACCCCCTCGGTCGTGCGCTGACGACCGTCAAGAGCCCGCTGTGCGTCGCCTACCACGCGGCCCTGATTCCGTTCGCGAACAACAAAGAGCTGCTTGACGTTCCGGGCGATCCGCTCGACGTTCCGGTCGTGCGATCGGTCATCGATCGCACGCGCATGGGCAAGTCGGTTCCCACTGCCCCGATGTTCGTCTACCAGTCCAATCCCGACTGGATCGTGCCGGTGGGACAGGTGAACACGCTGGTCGACACCTACTGCCAGGACCCGTCCGCGCGCGTGCAGTACACCCGCGACCACTTCAGCGAGCACCTGACACTGGAGGTGACGGCCGCGCCGACCGCGCTGCTGTGGATGCGGGATCGCCTGGACGGTGTCCCCGTCGAACCCGGTTGCCGCACAACGGACGTCGGCTCGATAGCTCTCGACCAGGCCGCCTGGCCCGCCTTCACCGACACCGTCGGCGAGGTCGTCGCGGGGTTGTTCGGCAGGCCGCTCGGCGCCGGACGCTGATCGCCACCGGTCAGCGAGCGGCAGGGGGGCGCTCGCTGACCAGGGCGACCAGGATCGTGCTGAGCACCTCGACCAGATCCGTGAGGGGCGGCCGCGGATCGGTGATCGTCCATTGGTGCGCCAGACCGTTGACGGCACCGATGAACGCCGTCGCGGACATCTCGTAGCCCCCGGGCGGGGTGACGTCGGGACCGACGAGCGCGGAGATCAACGTCTCGAACACGGTGGTCCACGCCTGCCGCCGCGCGAGCCGGTGTCGTTCGACGGCGTCACTGACCCCGACGATCTCGACGAACGCGATCTTCGCGCGGCGCGCATCGGTCCCGACGGCGGTCACGTAGGCCGTCATGACCGTTGCGGCAGCGCGCCACAGGTCGGTCTCCTCCGCGTCGTACGCGGCGGCGACGGCCGCGCCGGCCTCCCCGTGGATCTGGTCGTAGAGCGCGACCAGCACCTCTTCGCGGCCGCCGAACTCCTCGTAGAACTGGCGGCGGGACAACCCCGCCTCCGCGCAGATCGCGCTGATCGTGCTCTTCGCATACGACTGGTCCGCGAACACCGTCAGCGCCGCGTCGAGGAATCGGGCACGCCGCTCGGCTCGCCGCTCGGCAACCGACCGGCCGCCGTAACTCCGACTCGACTGCGCAGCTGACACCCAGCGAGCCTAAACCGTCTCGGACGGAACGTTCACCCGACCAACGTGCGGTAGACCGCCGTCTCGAAGTCCAGGTACCCACCGAACGACACCGCGTCGGCGAACGGCAGGATCTGGGTCCCCCAGATCCCGGCCACACCGTTGGTCCGATCGATCCAGTAGTACAGATTGGCCAGCCCGGCCCAACCGAGGGCACCCGCGGGACGCCCGGTGGGCGCCTGCTCGTCGTTGACCATGAAGGTGTACGCCCACGACTTCGACTGTCCCGGAAAGAATTCTGAAGGATTGGTGTACTCCGGCTCGACCGCACGGAACGCGGTGATCTTCCGACCGCCCAGACCGTCCAGGACTGCTGCCTGCACCGTCTCCGGCCGAAGCACCCGGCCGCCGGGCCCGTCGCCGTCGTTCAGCCACATGCGCAGGAACTTCGCGTAGTCGCCCACCGTCGAGTACAGGCCGTGTCCGCCCATGTGCTGCTCCGGATCCTGCGGGAGCACCATGTCGTCGAGCGGCTCGAGTGCGCCATCCGAGCCCCGCTGGTGGATCGAGGCACGCCGCCCGGCCATCTCCGCGGTCATGGTGAATGCTGTGTCGTGCATTCCGAGTGGGGCGAAGATCCGCTCGGCCATCACCTCACCGAGTCGCTTGCCGCGTACCGCTTCGACCACCCTGCCGGCCCAGTCGATGTTGATTCCGTAGCTCCAGCCGTCGCCCGGATCGAACAGCAACGGGGTCTGCAGCGCGGCGCGAGTCGCGGCGATCGGACTGACCAGGCCGTGTTCGGCGGCCAGCCGGTGGTAGGTCTCGTCGAAGAACGGGTAGCCGAATCCGGCGGTGTGCAGCAACAGCATTCGAGTTGTGATCGGGCGTTTCGGCGCCCTCAGGACGGGCTGCCCCGCCGGGTCGAAGCCATCGATCACCGCGACCGCGCCGAGTTCCGGCACGTACGTGGACGCGGGGGCGTCGAGATCGACGAGATCCTCCTCGACGCACTGGAGCACACTGGTACCCGCCACCGCCTTCGTGGTCGAGAACATCGCGAGCACCGTGTCCGTCGTCATCGGGGTACCGGTGGACAACGACTGCACTCCGGCGGCGGAGGCGAACCGCGTCGACTCCCGATCGGTGACCGCGGCAACGACTCCCGGTACACGGCCGGGAGTGTCGGCACTGGTGACAGCGTCCAGGATGGGTGGCAGGGCGGTGTCGAGCGAATCGCACGTGAGCATGTCTGTCCCTTCGTCGGAACGTCCTCGTCCGGACGTGACTGTGATGTCCGGCTCACGCTAGAAACGCTGTGCCCGCGGTCACGTCTGCGACCGGCAGCATCCGTCTGCGAGCGGCGGAATCCTCCCGGCCCGACTGGCGCACCCGGCTCAGTGAGCTCGGCGCAGGGTGTCCGACGGGTTCTCGCCGAACCGGTGCCGATAGGCGGCGGCGAACACGCCCATGTTCACGTAGCCCCACGCGCCGGCTGCCGACACCACGGTCGCCGTCGTGTCGGCGAGCAGTTCCCGGCGCACCCCATCGAGGCGGCGGTCTCGGAGCATCTCCCGCGGTGTGGTGCCGAGATACTCGCGGAATCCGCCGGACAGGGTGCGCACGCCGACGCCCGCCGCGCGCGCGACGTCGGCCACCGTCGGAAGCGATTGCGCGTTCGCGTCGATGTACGCCGCGGCACGCCGCACGTAGCCTGGACCGCACCGCGCGGCATCGCCGAGTGAGACCTGTGCGCTGCCGGCCCAGTCGGCAACGAGCTGGGTCACGATCAGCTCCTGCAGGTTCTTCGCCAGCGGACCGGTCGGCACCGGAGTCGGCGCGGACGAGAGAGTCGACACCATGTACCGCATGAGCATGGGCCACGGACTTGCCGGGCCGCCGATCTCGCACTTGTGGGTCCACAACCGATCGTCGGCGGGCCGGCCCGACCAGCGGACCACGAAGTCGGCGACCAGATCGTGCGGAATGGTGAGGTTCAGTTGCAGATGGTCGTCATCGGCCTCGAGCCGATACCGGGTGCGACTGCAGTCCGCGACGAACGACTGCCCCGCACCGATTTCCACCGCGCTGCGTCGGTCCACCCAGTGCCGTGTGCCTCCGCGCAACGTGGTCAGAACGAGGATGCGGCCCGCCTCGGGGGCGAAGTTCCCGAGATCCACGGGGACGCCGTAGCTGAAGTGGGTGAGGGTGATGTCCCCCACCTGCGCCGAGTACGTCAGCGCCGAGGGCGTCGCCCGCCCGGTTGGCCGGACCGTGAAGGGCATGTACGCGGCGTCGGTGAACTCGCGGATCTCGTCCCAGTCACCGATGGGGGCCACGGCACGTTCCGCCGCGGTGCGGGGGTCGAGTCCCGACAACATGTCCTGAGGCTAGCGGGACCGAACGCGCGGGGAAACCCTCGGCCGTACCGGCTCTGTCGGCGCGCGAGTCAGCCGTCGCTTCCCGTCGGGAGTTCCGAGATCACGATGCTGGCGTCGACGACCTGCACGCCGAGCGTCTCGGTCCAGACGATGGCACCGCCTTCGAACATGCGGAACCTCCCCGATTCATCGGGCATCGACATCTCGGGGCCGATCGGCTTGCCGAGCGGCCCTGCCGGGCCGCCGATCTCGGCGTATTTCTTCTCGATCTCGGTCGGCTCGACGGCCGCGTCGGGGCCGCCCGGCTCGGCGAGCACCTCGGGCCCGGGAGCCGGCGTCGGCGCGGCGGGGACGAGGCCCTCCGTGACGGTGAACCAGTCGGATTTGAGGCCGAGCTTGGTGCGGGCGTCCTTGCCGGACACGCGCGCGGTGCCGTCGGAGCCGACGACCTCCAGCTCCTTGACACGTCCGCCGTCTGCGCCGAGGTTGTTGCGTTCGACCACGGACACACTGCGCAATTCGCCGACCTCGAACGCTTTCCCGATCTCGCCTGCGGTGAACGTCTGCGTCCAATTGTGATTGGGCGAGCCGGCGTCGCCGAGGTCCTCGACGGCATCGAACTCGCCGCCGGCGGTGTATCCACCTGTGGATGCCGAGAATTCGGCTGCGACGGGCCGGCCATCACGGGTGATGACCTTGCCCGTGGTGGTCCGGACGGCCTCCGTGGTGCGGGGGTCCTCCTTCGCGGATCCCCCGTACACCTGGCAGTCCTGGGTGTCACAGGTTTCGGCATAGGGGTAGCGGTGCTCGGCGGCGGCGTACGACCGCGCGGCAATGGCCTGCGCCCGAAGCGCTTCGGCGCCGCCGGTGTCGGCCCAGTCGGCTCGCGCCTCCACCGGAACGACACCGAGGAGGTAGTCCTCGATGTCGACGTGGTTGAGGACGCGCGACTCCGCACCGTCGAGCGCGACACCGAGGGATCCCCGGTAGGCGGGGCCGCCGCAGATCGTCAGGTGTTCGTTCGCGGGACGATCGACGCCGGGATCGATCGGGTCCACCCACGGATGGTCGGTTGTGGTCTGCCACAACACTTCACCGTCGCAGCCACGCGTCACGACGACACCCGCACCCCCTCCGGGCGTCGGGGTCAGGTGCACTCCCTCACCGGGCGCGACATCGCGGCCCGCGACGCGCGCACCGGCGTCGGAGTACGCGGCCAGGGTCTTGCCGTCGAGTCCCGCGAGCCGGACCCCGAGTCGGAGGTCGGTGACGTCGCCGAGCTCGGTGCCGCCGTAGTAGTGACCGACGATCCGTTCGGCGGACCAGCCGTCGTTCTTGGCGTACCCGTACGCGCCCCACTGCCCCATCCCGCGGCCGTGACCGTGACCTCGGCCGGCGATCGTGAACGGGGTGTCTGCGGCGACAGCAGGTGCCACGCCGGGATCGGTGCGATCGACGGCGGCCACGCCGACGACACCCGCGACGAGCAGTGCCGGGACGGGACCGAGCGCGAGCACCCTCCTGACCGATGAGGTGCGTCCTCCACGGTCGATACGACCTCGCAGAGTGGTCGTGCGGCGGACCTTCGCCATGTGCGGCCTCCTCGTCGGCTGCGGATTTCGCAGGTCGAGACGTCATCGTGACATCGAACTCGACTCAAGTCTCAATCTAAGGTTGAGGCTTAGGTATTGTGTGGCTAGTGTTGCAAGAGTGCTTGACATTGGCAACATCTGTCACACCAGTCACACGAGTAACAGCAGTAACGCCCTCCGTTCCACCAACTAGGGAGCCGACTTGCCGCACCGTCGACCGAAGTCGTCGATCGTCCTGGGGACGGTCGCGGCCGTTGCCATCGCAACCCCCTTCGCTGTCTGGGGCGTCACCAGTACGTCCGGCGTCCGCTCGACCGCCGACTCGGCACCGGTCGCCATTCCCACCCAGATCGACGAAGTCGCCCTCATGCAGGTGCCCGACATCGTCATCCCACTCGGCGACCTGGTCGGACTCGGCCTACCGAACTTCCGGCTGTCCGATCTCAAGAAGCTGCCGATCCCGTCGGAAATTCTTGTTCCGCAGGGCCTTCCGCTCCCCGAGGGAGTCACCCTCCCGGAGACGATCAAGATCCCGACCGAGCTGATCCCGTCGCCGCCCGCCGACAACACCCCGCCCTCGACCGATGCCGCCGCGCCGTCGACGGCCATCGCGCCGAGCGACGCGGCCCAGCCCATCGCCCCGCGGTCGGGAGCCGACGCCGCACCCGACGTCACGGACCCGACCGAACAGCTCGGAGCCGCGGTCAAGGAGATCACCCGCGACACCCCGTTCAGCATGGTCGCCCTGACCTCCGAGCTCGGCACCACCGCGGCGCAGATCCGGGCACGGCTCGCCGACGGGTCCTGGGGCCCGTGGTACGCGACCGAACAGCTCGAGACGAACCGGTCCGACCTGACCGGACCGTCCGGCAAGAACGGCACCGAGCCGATCTTCGTCGGTGCGACGACAGCGGTGCAGGTTCTGGTCACCAAGGCTGCCGAAGCCGTCGGCGTGCCCTCGACCGGGTCCTCCGATTCCGCGCCCGCCCTGCCGAACGTGCTCACCCCGACCGAGCCGGGCGGCGCCCCGATCGCATTCGCGCCTGCCGCGGTCAGCACTCCGCTGCGCGCTCAGGACCAGGCGGCCGAACTCGCCGACGCCGTGACCGCCGTGCTGATCCAGCCCGGTTCCGGGAAATCCGACAACTCGCTCGCCGACATCGCGACGTCGCTCGGCGGCAACGGTCCGCGGGTGATCACCCGCGCCCAGTGGGGTGCCGACGAGTCGAAGCGCTGCCAGGAACCGGTCTACGACGACACCCTCGGCGGCGCGACGGTGCACCACACCGCGGGCAGCAACGACTACACCCGTGCCGAGTCCGCGGAAATCGTCCGCTCGATCTACGCGTACCACGCGCAGACCCTCGGCTGGTGCGACGTCGGATACAACGTCCTGGTCGACCGCTACGGGCAGATCTTCGAAGGCCGTGCAGGCGGATTGGACCGCAACGTCCAGGGCGCCCACGCGGGCGGGTTCAACGAGAACACCTTCGGCATCGCGATGATGGGCGACTTCTCGACGGTCGCCCCGCCGCAGGCGACGATCGACTCGGTCGGCCGGTTCCTCGGCTGGCGTCTCGCGAAGGCGGGCCTCGATCCGACAGGACGCACCACGATGTGGTCGGAGGGAACCGATTTCACGCCGTACGCGCAGGGCGAGGCCGTCGATCTGCCGATCATCTTCGCGCACCGCGACGTCGGCCTGACGAGTTGCCCCGGTGACGCGGCGTACTCGCTGATGGACCAGATCCGCGGGATCGCGAAGGCGAACCCGGACGGTGGTTCGGCGGGATCGGGTGTGCTGGCGGCGGCTCCGGCGAACCCGGTCGCGGACAACGTCCCGACACCCGGCACCGGCACCGGTGCGGGTACCGGACTCGACACCGGGTCGGTGGACTCGGTCACCTCGCTCGTCACGAAGATCCTCGCGATCACCGACCAGTCCCCGATCGCACAGAAGTGGATCGCGGAGGGCGGCGACACGGGCAGGCTCGGCGCGGCACTGACCGGTGAACTTCCCGTCAAGGCAGGGAACCTGCTGGTCAAGTTCGCCAACGGCGCGATCTCCACGTCACCGAACGGTGGGGTGTGGACGGTGCTCGGGAAGATCTACGAGGCGTGGCGGTCCAGCGGGCTCGACGCGGGCACGCTCGGCTTGCCGGTCAGTGACGAGTACCGGGTACCGGACGGCATGCGCACCGACTTCGAACAGGGATCGCTGATCTTCAACGAGGTCACCGGCATCGTCACGACCGTGCTCAAGGCATACAACGACACCTACGCGCAGACCCTCACCGCACCGGCGGACGCGTCCGCTCCGGTTGCGCCCGCCCCCGCCGAGGCACCGGCACCGGCGCCGGCCGGCTGACCCGACTCGAGACGACGGTGCCCCGTACGGATTTTCCGTACGGGGCACTGTCGTCGTTGGTCACCGCCGACGCAGCCCGAGCCGCAGCCCGGCCGGCTTGAGGGTGAACTCCTCGACGACCTGTAGTTCGTAGCCGGGCTCGGGGGCGAGGTCGTAGCGGTGCAGGATCAGGGCCAGCGTGAGCACCGATTCGTGCAGGGCCAGTTGACGTCCGATGCAGCCCCGAACGCCGGTACCGAACGGCTTGTAGATCCCCGGTGGCCGGGTCCGCGCCCGTTCGGGCAGGAACCGATCGGGGTCGAAGGCATCGGGATTCGGTCCCCACACCGGATCCCGATGCACCGCGAACGTGAGCGCGACCATCGCCTGCCCTGTGGCAACCGGATGACCGCCGATGGTGGTGTCCTGCACGGGTTCCCGGAAGAAGCCGGGGGCGATCGGCCACAACCGGAGTGTCTCGTCGATGACCCGACGCAGGTACTTGAGTTTGTGGATGTCACCGAACGCAGGGTCAGGATCGGTACCGGGCGGCCACAGCCGGTAGATCTCCTCACGTGCCTGCTTCGCGACTTCAGGGTGGGTCGCGAGCAGATGCAGCGCGAACGACAGTGTGCCCGAAGTTGTTTCGTGTCCCGCATTGAGGAAGGCGATCACCTGGTTGCGAATGTTCTCGTCGTCCAGGTGTTCGCCGGACTCGGGATCGGCGGTAGTGAGCATCAGCGCCAGCAGATCATCGGTGGGTGGGTCCGGGTCGAGGCGTCGCGCCGTGATGACGTCGTCGACAACACCTCGGACATAAGCGA
Organism: Rhodococcus sp. Q; assembly: GCF_005503035.1. Taxonomy (NCBI): domain Bacteria; kingdom Bacillati; phylum Actinomycetota; class Actinomycetes; order Mycobacteriales; family Nocardiaceae; genus Rhodococcus; species Rhodococcus sp. Q. The sequence continues at coordinate 12,160 of NZ_SCOY01000032.1, read as the reverse complement.
CGTCCTCGTTGTGCTGCTTGATGGCCCGATGCCGGACGATGCCGTCGATCCAGTGCACGGGGATGTTGTAACCGGCGCGGCCGACGAACGCGAACCCCCGCGCCACCGCCGCGGCATAGGGATCGGGCTCGCCCCCGCCGAACGACCGGAACCGGTAGCCGAATCCGATGCGCGCGATGATCTCGAGCGTCAGGTTGCTGGTGTCGGTGTGTACGTCCACAAGGCCCTGCCCGACCGAGGCATCCCAGTGGTCGACGAGTTCGCGTGCGGTGTCGAGGATCGTCTCGTGGTAGTCCTTCATCGCCGCCAGCGAGAAGGCAGGCGCCAGGATGTTGTGCGCCTTCGACCAGTTGGGTTCGGTGGTATATGCAGTCGGCAGGGCGTCACCGAAGTTCTCGCGAGCCGCCGCGAACCCGAAGCCGACGTGCTTGCCGAACCGCTTCTCGTCACAGACCTCGGCGTACTCCCCCGGCCCGGCGACCACGATCAGATCCCGGTCGAACACCTTGACGCTGTATACCGGCCCGAGGCGGTGCGCATGCTCCGCAAATCTCTGGGCGGGCCGGCGAGCGTCCAGGGCGAGCAGGTCCCCGATCAGCGGCATCCGGTGCGCTGGGTGAGGGAGCTTGGTGGTGGCCGTGTTCGTCGCGGTCATGACGTGCGCTCCTGTCCGGAGCGGCGAGACGGTGTCGTGCGGCACCTCTCGTCCGCATCCGCATCCAGTGTGCGCCGCGGCCACCGACAAGGGAACGAGTAGTCGCCTACTCCAATCGGCCGTGCTCAGCGGTCAGTTCGCCCACCAGCGTTCGAGCACCCGAGCAACGCCGTGATTGGAGTTCGATGCCGTGACCTCGTCGGCCGCCGCGATGGCGTCGTCGTGGGCGTTGGCGACCGCCACGCCGTGCCGCGCCATCCTCAGCATCGGGACGTCGTTCGGCATGTCCCCGAACGCGAGGATCGCCGAGTCGGGCATGCCGAGGTACTCGGCGAGCGCGGCCAGGCCCGACGCCTTCGTCACACCCGGCGCCGACACTTCGATCAGGCCGTTGTTCGTCGAGTACGTCAGGTCGACGCTGTCACCGACGAGCGGGGCCAGCCGGTCGATCATGTACGAACTCGCGATGCCGGGCATCCGGACGAGCAGCTTCACCGCCGGATGCGCCAGCACCTCCTCCGTCGACACCTCGGTGTTGTCCGGGTTGAGCCAGGCGTGCTGGTAGTCGGGTGAGCTGACGAACTGCGGGGTCGCGGCGTCGTGGGCGCTGACCCCGACGCGTTCGGCGGCCAGTCCGCAGCCGGGCAACGCCGCCACCGCCAGCTGCGCCACCCAGGTGAGTGTGTCGGCGTCGAGGGTCCGGGCGCTGATGACGCGGTCCTCGGCGCTGTCGTAGAGAACGGCTCCGTTCGCGCACACCGCGAGCGGGGCGTAGTCGAGTCCGTCGACGACCGGTTCGATCCACCGCGGCGGACGGCCGGTGGCCAGCACGAACCTGGCACCGTCGGCGACCACGGCGTGGACGGCCGCGCGCGTGCGGTCGCTGATCCGCTCGTCGTCGTCGATCAGGGTGCCGTCGACGTCGCTGGCGATCAGTTGGGGCTTCGTGTGACTGTTGTCCTGCACTGCATCCATATTGCCGCACGCGTGTCGGCGACGCCGACCGGTCGGCCGTGTCAGCCGCGCGCGAGCACGCGGTCGAGGGCGTCCGTCGGCGGCGTCACGACCTTGGGCGCGCGGTCGGAGAACATGTCGAACACCGCCTTCGGGCGTGCCAGCCATTCGCGAGCGGTGTTGCGCGCCATCGTGATCGAGCGGCAGTCGCGGCACTCACCGCGGACTCCGTCGGCGTCGACGCCCGCGTGCCCGCAGAGCGCGACGGCCCGCGACACGTGAGGTTCCTGGCTGACGATCAACGCGCGTGTCACACCGAACGTCTGCGCGGCCCGCACGCAGGTGTCGTACGTGTCGAGGCCGAAGTCGTCTCCGACGATCACCTCGCGGTCGACGCCCCGCTCGACGAGGTACTCCGTCATCGCCGCGATCTCGTTGCCGGACGTCCCGTTCGCGTCGCCGGAGACGAGGACCGCACGAGCCTTCCCGGTCTTGACCAGTTCCGCGCCCACGTCGAGGCGTCCGGCGAGCATCGACATCGGGGCGCCGTCCTTCACCTTGGCGCCGAGCACGATCACCACCGGCGCCTCGGGCGCATCGGCGACGTCGTGCACCCGGCCTGTCGCCGCGGTGGCGACCACGACCATCGACCCGACCGCGACGAGTACACCTGCCGCCCCGACGACGCCGCCTGCGATCAGCAGCCGGCGCACCCCCCGCCTCATCGGCACGTCAAGCGCCGCCGCCCGCTGCCCGGCGCGCTGCCTTCGCCTGCGCCTCCTCGGCGTCCATCCGGTCGGCCTCCTCGAGCGTCGGCGCACTTCCGCCGAGCCGCGCCGGAACCCAGTACTGCCCGGCCGGATGGTCGTAACCCTCCTGCAGCGTGTGCAGCATCGTCTCCATCGTCGCGTGCAGGTTCGCCGACAGCGCCTCCGCCGGTTCGATGGGTGCGATCGGCTCGCCGACGGCCATCGAGATCGGAGTGTTGGTGCGTCCCAACCGCTTCGGGTGCCCCTTCGTCCACACCCGCTGCGATCCCCAGATCACCAGCGGGATGATCGGCACCCCGGCCTCGATCGCCATACGGGCCGCGCCGGACTTGAATTCCTTGATCTCGAAACTGCGGCTGATCGTCGCCTCGGGGAACACCCCGATCAGTTCGCCTCCGCGCAGCGCGTCGACGGCGGCGCGGTACGAGTCGGCGCCTGCCGAACGATCGACGGGGATGTGCCGCATCGTCCGCATCATCGGTCCGGAGATCTTGTTGTCGAAGACTTCCTTCTTCGCCATGAAGCGGACGTACCGCTTCGTTTCGCGCGCGGGGATGCCCGCGTAGGTGAAGTCCATGTAGCCGGTGTGGTTGATCGCGATCACCGCACCACCCGACGCGGGGATGTGCTCGGCACCACTGATGGTGAACTTGAGCCCCTCCGCGAAGAACAGCGTGCGGGCGACTCCGATGATCGATCTGTAGAAGGGTTCCACGCGGGCCAGCCTAGTGTGCGCGCCCGCACAGTGCCCCGCGCCGGCACGCTCGGGACGTTCGGCCCGAACCGGACAGCGCGACGCGTCGACCGGGGACGGTTTGCCTCACCGCCTACCCTGGTAGACGTCGCACATCCGTAGGAGGCAGTTGAAGTGCAGGTCACGAGCGTCGGACACGCCGGATTCCACATTCAGACCGAGGCGGGGTCGATACTCTGCGACCCGTGGGTGAACCCGGCCTACTTCGCGTCGTGGTTCCCCTTCCCGGACAACACGGGCCTCGACTGGGACACGCTCGGCGACGTCGACTACCTGTACGTCTCACACCTGCACAAGGACCACTTCGATCCGCAGACGCTGATCGACCACGTCAACAAGGACGCGACGGTTCTGCTGCCGGACTACCCGGTGCCGGACCTGCGCCGCGAACTGGAGAAGCTCGGCTTCACGAAGTTCTTCGAGACGCAGGACTCCGTCAAGCACACGGTGAGCGGGCCGAAGGGCGACCTCGAGGTCATGATCATCGCCCTGCGCGCCCCCGCGGACGGCCCGATCGGCGACTCCGGGCTCGTCGTCTCGGACGGCGAGACCACCTGCTTCAACATGAACGACGCCCGACCCGTGGACATGGACGTCCTGCACGAGGCGTTCGGCAAGATCGACATCCACCTGCTGCAGTACTCGGGCGCCATCTGGTACCCGATGGTCTACGACATCCCGTCCGGGACGAAGCGCAACTTCGGCAAGCAGAAGCGGCAGCGCGGCATGGACCGGTGTCGCAGCTACATCGAGCAGGTCGACGCGACGTGGGTCGTGCCGTCCGCAGGCCCGCCGGTGTTCCTCGACGATGCGCTCCGCGACCTCAACGACGACCACGGCGACGAGGGCAACATCTTCCCCGACCAGATCGTGTTCCTCGAGCAGATGCGCATCCACGGCAACGACGGCGGACTGCTCATGATCCCCGGTTCCGTCGTCGACATCCACGGCTCCGACGCGACCCTGTCGCACCCGATCCCCGACGCCGAGGTCGACAAGATCTTCTCGGACAAGGCCGCCTACATCGAGGACATGGCGCAGCGCATGGCGCCCGTCATCGCCGCGGAGAAGGCGTCGTGGGCTCCGGCGGAGGGCGAGCCACTGCTCGGGCCGCTGAAGGCGAAGTTCGAGCCGATCATGGCGCAGTCGGATCTGATCTGTGACGGCATCGGCTACCCCATCGGCCTCGTCATGGGTGACGAAACCGTCGTCCTCGACTTCCCGAAGCGCATCGTTCGCGAGCCGATCGAGGGAGAAGGCAAGTACCGCTACGGTTTCCGCATCGCACCCGAACTGGTCCGCACCGTCCTCCGCGACGACGAGCCGGACTGGGTGAACACCATCTTCCTGTCCACCCGCTTCGAGGCGTGGCGCGTCGGCGGCTACAACGAGTTCCTCTACACCTTCTTCAAATGCCTCACCGACGAACGAATCGCGTACGCGGACGGCTGGTTCGCGGAGGCGCACGACGACTCCGCGTCGATCGAGGTGGAGGGCTACGAGATCCAGCGCCGCTGCCCGCACCTGAAGGCAGACCTGTCGAAGTTCGGCGTCGTCGACGGCACCACCCTCACCTGCAACCTGCACGGCTGGCAGTGGGACCTCGAGTCCGGCCGCTGCAAGACGTCGAAGGGTCACGAGCTCCGCACCGCGAAGCTCTGACGTCCCTCCCCTTGAGGGCGCAGTGTCACATCGTGTGCGTCTGACGCGCACGATGTGACGCTGCGCTACCCGTCCGGGGCGTTCACCGGCCTGACCCCGCGACTACGGTGGGGTCATGGCACCGACGCGCGATGCTGTGGACGAGTTCTTCGCCGCCTACGGCGACACCCTCGTCGCCTACGACGCCGCCGCGACGGCGGCGATGTGGGGGATGCCGGGGACGATGGTCACCGACGTCTTCACGGGGTCGCTGTCGAGCCGCGACGAGATGGCAGCCGGGCTGGCGCAGGGCTATCCGCTGTACCGGCAGCTCGGACTCGGCGGCATCGGCCACACTCTGCTCGAGTTCGCTCCACTGACGGACGTGGTGGTCCGGGTCCGGGTGCGCTGGCACTTCACCGACGACGCCGGAGACCTCCTCACAGACAGCGACTACGAATACGTACTGCGCGAGGACCCGGACGGACTGCACGTGTACGTGGCGGTCGACATCGACGCCGACGCGAAGCTGCGTGAGCTCGCCGCACGACGTGGAGTCGACATCCCCGATCGCTGAGGCCACCGAAGCCGAACGGGCGGTTACCGTTCCATCTTCTCGCGTGATGGGTGGTAACCGCCCGTTCGGTGGAATCGGGGGCAGAAGCTAGGGCGCGCGCAGCACGTCCGTCCCGACGAACGGCTGCAGCGCGGCGGGAACCTTGACGGACCCGTCGGCCTGCTGGTGGTTCTCGAGGATCGCGACCATCCAGCGGGTGGTTGCGAGGGTGCCGTTGAGGGTCGCGGCGGTCTGCGGCTTGCCGTTGTCGTCGCGGTAGCGCACGCCGAGGCGGCGGGCCTGGAAGGTGGTGCAGTTCGACGTCGACGACAGCTCGCGGTAGCGCTGCTGCGTCGGCACCCAGGCCTCGCAGTCGAACTTGCGGGCCGCCGAGGACCCGAGGTCGCCACCTGCGACGTCGATGACCCGATACGGGACCTCGATCGCAGCGAGCATCTCCCGCTCCCAGCCGAGCAGTCGCTGGTGCTCCGCATCGGCGTCTTCGGGCTTGCAGTAGGTGAACATCTCCACCTTGTCGAACTGGTGGACGCGGATGATGCCGCGGGTGTCCTTGCCGTAGCTGCCCGCTTCGCGGCGGAAGCACGACGACCAGCCCGCGTACCGCTTCGGACCGGTACTCAGGTCGACGATCTCCCCCGAGTGGTAGCCGGCGAGCGGAACCTCCGAGGTGCCGACGAGGTACAGGTCGTCCTGCTCGAGGTGGTACACCTCCTCGGAGTGCTGCCCGAGGAAGCCGGTGCCCTGCATGATCTCCGGGCGCACGAGGACAGGCGGGATCATCATCGTGAATCCGTTGGCGGTGGCCTTCTGCGCAGCGAGCTGCAGCAGACCGAGTTGGAGCAGCGCGCCGTAGCCGGTGAGGAAGTAGAAGCGGGCGCCGGACACCTTCGCTCCGCGTTCCATGTCCAGAAGGCCGAGCGACTCGCCGAGTTCGAGGTGATCCTTCGGCTCGAAGTCGAAGGTCGGCAGCTCACCGACGGTGTCGAGGGTGATGAAGTCGTCCTCGCCGCCCGCGGGAGCGCCGTCCTGGACGATGTTCGAGATGGCCCGCTGAGCGGCGTCGAGCGCGGCATCCGCTTCGTGCTGCGTGGCCTCGGCATCCTTGACCTGCTGTGCAAGTTCCTTCGCCCCGGCGAGCAACGCGGGCCGTTCCTCCGGGGACGCCTGCCCGACCTTCTTGCCGAGCGCCTTCTGCTCGGCCCGCAGGTTGTCGCCGGCGAGCACGGCCGCACGGCGGGACTCGTCTGCCGCGAGGAGTGCGTCGACCAGCGCAGGATCTTCACCCCGCGTGCGCTGCGACTTGCGGACGACATCCGGGTTTTCCCGCAGGAACTTCAGGTCAATCACGCATGAAACCCTACTTGGTCGGTCGTGACGGCGACGCTTGTGGAGTGGTCGAGCTGGCCGACCGCTCGTTCCGGTTTCGGTGTGTCGGCGATCGGGACGCGCTCGGCAGGCATGATGGAAGCGATGTCCGACGAACACAACACCCCAGGCGACAACCCGACACCCGACGGCGGCGACACCCCGGCAGCCGGTCGGTCAGATGCTGCCGCCGGGGACGCCTGGTCCGGGGTTTCGCGCTGGACGGGCGGCACGCAGTTGTCCGCGAAGACCACCCGGCGAGCTCTGATCGCGGTCGCCCTCGGCGCCGTCATCGCGGCACTCGCGACCATCGTGATCTCCGGCGGGTTCAAGGGCGGCGAGGAACTGACGACGAACGCGGGCAGCGCCGGACCCCGCGCGACCGGCGCCGTTGCGGGTGAGGCGTTCGCCACCGCCACCACCGGAGACTGTCTGACCTGGAACGAAGCCGACGCCAGTGACCTCGAGAAGGTCGACTGTTCCGGTGAGCACCTGTTCGAGGTGGCATCCGACATCGACCTCAGCGTGTTCCCGGGCGCCGAGTTCGGCCCCGGTTCGCGGTTTCCGAGCGTCCTGCGGTTCTCCCAGCTCCGCGACGAGCACTGCACCCCTGCCGTCAACGAGTACCTGGGTGCGCACTTCGACCCGCACGGCAAGTTCAGCGTCGGTCTGATCAACCCCGGCGAGGCCGGCTGGGCAGCGGGTGAACGGACCATCCGCTGCGGCCTGCAGCGGTCCAGCACCACGGGGACGATCCTGGCGGTGACGAATTCCGTGGCCGGTCAGGACCAGTCGAAGGTCTGGGACACCGGCACCTGCATCGGCATCAACCAGAACGTGCCGAGCGATCCACTGGACTGCTCGCAGGCGCACGCGTTCGAGGCCATCTCCGTGGTGGACCTCGCCGCGAAGTTCCCGGGCGGCTTCCCCTCTGTCGCCGATCAGGATGCCTACCTGGAGGAGACGTGCACCCAGGCGGCGAACGAATACCTAGGTTCGCCGGACGCGCTGCGCAACAAGACCCTCACGCTGTTCTGGGACAACCTCGAGCTGAGCAGCTGGCTCGCGGGTAGCCGCAAGGTCAACTGCTCCGTCGGCAAGGAGGTCGACGGCGGCGGCTTTGCCCCGATCGTCGGCAGCGCCAAGGGCGACATCCTGATCAACGGTGTCCCTCCGGTCGCGCCACCGCCGCTGCCCGAAGGCCGATCCATCCCGGTACCGCTGCCCGGCGCCGCGCCGCTGGAGAACTGATGGCGGTAGTCATGTCCGAGGCCCGGTTCGACGACCTGGTCTCCGAAGCACTCGACCTCATTCCTCCCCGCCTGGCCGCCGCGATCGACAACGTGGTCGTCCTCGTCGACGCCCGTGACGCCGACGACCCCGGCCTGCTCGGGCTGTACCACGGCATCGCGCTCACCGAGCGGGACAGCCACTACGGCGGCTCCCTGCCCGACACGATCACCATCTACCGGGACGCGATCCTGGAGATGTGCGACACCGAGGAGCAGGTCGTCGAGGAGGTCGCGGTCACCGTCATCCACGAGATCGCCCACTACTTCGGCATCGAAGAGGACCGCCTGCACGAGCTCGGCTGGGGCTGACCCCACCGGAACCCGCCGGACGGGGCCGGGGAACCATTCCCGCCGCCGCTGCGTCCAACCTCCTGACAGATCACATTTCGATCCAGCCAGGAGGGCCGACCCTTGTCCGGACACGTCTTCGTCTCACCCGACGCCCTGCTCGCCGCGGCCGCCCAGCTCGAGGCCCTGGCGCAGCGGATGCAGGCGACCCTCGACGCGTCCGCGCCCGCCCTCCACCTGCCTCCCGCGGGCACGGAGGAGGTGTCGATCCTGACCGCGTCCCATTTCAATTCGATCGCCGACAGTTTCCTGCCGTCGGCCGCGACCGGCATCGCGGAACTGCTCGGTGCCGCGGCGACGCTGCGGAAGCAGGCCGCCGAGTACGAGGGCCAGGACCACTCGTTCGGCACCGCGCTCGCCGCGGGCATGTGACCGCGACCCTTCGACAGTAGGAGAACTGCCATGACCTTGGGATTCACCGGTGTCGTCTGGTATCCGCGCGGCGCGACCGTCAACTCGACCACCCTCAACGGCGGCATCGGTCCGGCACCCCTGTCTGCGGCGAGCAGCGCGTGGGCGTCGCTGGCATCGAGCTACGCCGACGCGACACTGACCCTCACGAAAGTGATGGCCGACCTGTGTGTCGGATGGGGTGGCATCGCTGCGGACGCGGCGCTGGCGAAGCTGGCACCGTTTCACGCCTGGACCGATCAGTCGTCGGTACTGGCAGGCGCGACCGCGACGAAGGCCGCGGCACTCGCGACGGCGCACACGGTGGCGCGCGCGACCATGCCGAGCCTGGTGGAGATCGCCGCCGTCCAGGCCGCGAAGGTCGCCGCGCACACGGTCGGTGGCTCGCTCGCCGGTGCCGGTGCCGCCGCCGAAGCCGCGGATCGGGCGATGGACCTGCGCGCGGCGTTGGTGATGGAGGCGTACGAGTCGGCGTCGAGCATCGCCGCGACACCGGCGGGCTTCGCGTCGCCGCCCCCGCTGTCGAACGCCTCCTCCGGTGGGCCTGCCGTTGCACCGCAGGCGCCGGTGCCCACTGTCGTCTCCGACTTCCTCGTGAACCCGGCGCAGGCAGTGCAGAACGCCGTCGGTGGGGCGCTTGCGCAAGTTCAGAGTCCCGCGGTCGTGAGCGCGGCGTCGCAGGCGGGCAGTGTCGTCGGCACGGGGCTGAGCTCGATCGCCCAGGCAACCGCGTCCCTCGCGCCGTCGGCGGTGTCGGCGATCGGTGGCGCGGGCATCACTCAGCCGGGCCCGAGCACTCGCGGATCGTCCGGCGCGGAGGTTCATGCGGCGCGGGCGGGCGGAGGCCCTCGCATGTCGGGTGTTCCGGGTATGTCGGCCGGGTCGTCGCGTGTGACGCTTCCCGAGGGGTGGGGCGGCGCCGCCGAGTCGAGCGCGAGCCGAGGCACGGCCACGGCCGCAACAACGACCCCGGTCGTCGAGTCGGCGCGTGTCGAGTCCGCGGCGTCGGTCCGGGCGGGAGGCCTCGGTGCCCCGCTGACATCCGGCCAGGGGCAGGCATCCGACGAGGAGGAGCGTCAGACCCCCGGCTATCTGAAGAACTTCGAACATTTCGACGACGGCCGCGTCGTCATTCCGTCCGTTATCGGGGGCGATCGGTGACCCCGACCGGTCATCGCCTCCAGTCCGTCACGCTCGACGTCGACGAACTGGACCTGCTCACTCACCTCGCGGGTGTCGACGAACTGCCGGTTGTACTGGACGTGAGGTCGCGGTTCGACACCGCGGTCGCGCGCGACGCAGCGTTCGCCACGTCGAGCGGGTCGCTGGCGAAACGCGGGCTGCTGCCCGGTGGGCATCCGCACCCCGATCTCGTGGACCGGCTCGCGATCCTCGCCCGCCCCGACATCGAACTCGCCGTCCGCTGGTACCGCGGCGGCGCGGTGTTCCGAATGTGTCTGGCGCAGGCGGGACCGTTGACCGTCCTGGCGTTGCGGGGGCCGGACTCCTACGTCCTGACCGAGGTCGCGGCCGCGGAACCGGACCTGGTTCTCGACGTGATCGGGCGCGGTGCGGCGCTGGACGTCGACTCGATCAGTGCGCCCACCGACCGTCTGGCGCTCGCGCTCGGCGACCTCGCCGACCCTCCTGCCGTGGTCCGCAGGCTCGCCGAACTGGGCGCGCGGGACACCGAGCGGCTGGCGTCGGCCCTGTCGGCCTGCCACGCGCACGCCGAGATCGTCGCTCTCGTGCACAGCGACGGCCGCCGGTGGACGAGCGCCCCCGTGTCGGTGTACGACACCGATCACGGCCGCGTCGTGGGCACGTCGAGCATCGCTCCGGACGGTGTCGTGTGGTCGACGCTGGGTCCCGGTGGCGATACGCGAGTCCGTCAGGCGATCCGTGACCTGCTCAAATGGGCCGCCTCCCCGCGGGGAATCGAATCGGCCTGACGGGGGCACCGTTCGGCGACCGGTACCCTTCCAGTGACAATCGGGCGATCGAGAACGCGTGGGTAGGGCAATGGGTGAACCGGTCGGACCGGCACAGGACGAGTCGCACATCGACTGGCGGCAGCTCGAGGAGGTCCAGCTGACGCCGATCCTGTCGGCGTCCCTCGACGCGTTCTACGAGCTCGGCTATCACGGGACGACGGTTCGTGAGGTGGCACGTCGGGTCGGTGTGACGGTGCCCGCCCTGTACTACCACCACGAGAACAAAGAGGGGCTGCTGATCGCGCTGCTCGAGTTGTCGACGGCCGACGTCCTGGCCCGGGCGCACGCGGCGGACGAGGAGGGCGGCGACGATCCGGTGCGCCGGCTCGCGAACGTCGTCGAGGCGATCGTGCTGCGGATGACGACGCGGCCGCGGCTGGCGTCGCTCGAGGGCGAGGTCCGCTATCTGAGCGCGGAGAACCGTCAGCGGTACCGCGCGGTCCGCAAGGGCATCGAGGAAGTGGTGCTGCAGATCGTCGAGGCAGGCGCCGAGAGCGGTACGTTCGACGTCGACGATCCCGCCGAGATCACTCGCGCCATTCTCGGTATGTGCCAGTCGATTCCGCGGTGGTATCACGCGGAGGGCACCCTGTCACCACAGGAGGTCGCGGCCAAGTACGTCGCGATAGCGATGAAAATCGTTGGCGTGAAATAAGGTTCGACACTGCCAATGTCGCCGAGGGCCTCGCGATCACCTTTGCCGTTCGTGGCGCCGACCGCTCGTGCCAGGCGCGTCGACCATCCCAGCGATCGCAGCGACGACCTGCTCCGGGCGCGGCTCGTTCGTAGGCTGGCGGCATGAACGATATGACGTTCTTCCTTGCGGCGGCCGAGCGGGGGTTCGTGCTCGATGCGGACGACGTGGTGGATTCCTTGATCCGGGAGGGTGTGCTCTTGCCGGTCGACTGGTCCGGCGAGGACCGGCCCGGGCAGATAGCGCAGTTCGTGGCGGGTCGGGTGGCGGCCTTCGGGAAGGACCACGCGGTCGTCGCTGCGGTCGAGTCCGCGGCCAGGGAAGCAGCCGGGGCGGACGTGGAGCGCGGCGAGCACGTGCCGGCGATCCTGCGCGCAGTGGACGACGCCTTGGCGAGTGCGGGATTGGCGCTCGGCGAACTGCGTTCCGGAGACGACACGTACCGTGTCGGCGTCATGCGTCGCACAAAGGCGTCGAGTCGGGCGTGGGGTCTGGATCGGCCTTCTCCCGAGTCGCTTTACACCATTGTCTGTCCGTGTGGAGACATGAACGTGTGGCAGCTACCCAAGACGGAAGCGAAGCCTGTTGACGGCGAGTGTGACTCGTGTGGTCTGAACCTGTTCGATCCTGCGGGTAACCCGATCGTGTCCATGGTCGAGGAGGACGCCGGGTAGCTGTGTTGTGCGCCGCCCACCCCGACCCCTG
>NZ_SCOY01000031.1:0-57078 GCF_005503035.1 Rhodococcus sp. Q | reverse complement strand
TCCATCCCCCGCGACTCCGCCAACACCGCCAACTCCACCAACTCACGCGGACCGAACTGCTCCGCCGACGCCTTGTACCCCAGCTTCAATGCCACTGTCATCCTCCGGTCGGTGGTGCTGCGCGCGGTGGTCACGCGATGCGCGATTTCGCGCATCAATTGCCCGTAATCATGCAAAGGGGGTGTTCGGCTGTCAATATGCGAGCAGAAGGCGGCTAGTATCGGCGGGCGTCGCCCACGAAGAAGCCGGTCATCGCCCGAGGAGGAACCGCTTGTCCGCGAGCACCCGACGACACCAGATACTCGAGCGACTCCTCGCCGACGGCTACGTCGAGGCCAAGACCCTCTCGCGTGACCTCGATGTCGACGCGTCAACCATCCGCCGCGACCTCGACGCCCTCGTCCGACTCGGCAAGGCGGAACGAACTCACGGCGGCGCCCGACCGATCGAGGGCGCACACTCCGAAATACCTTATGCGGTCAAGGAACACGTCCGTCGGGACGAGAAGATGGCCATCGCACAGGAGGCGTCGGCGCTCGTGAGCGACGGTGACAGCGTCATCCTCGACAGCGGCTCGACCACCTACCAGGTCGCCGCCGCGCTGCGGCACCGGTCGGGCTTGACCGTCATCACCAACGACCTGCGGATCGGGAAGTTCGTGGCAACCTTCCCCGAGGTCCGCCTCCTCGTGGCGGGCGGCGAACTCCTCGGTTCGGTGTTCACCCTCGTCGGCGAGCGAACCGTCGAGTTCCTGTCCGACTATTCAGTCGACTGGACGTTTCTCGGTGCGGATGCCATCGACCCCGTCGCCGGCATCACCAACACGAACACCCTCGAAATCCCCGTCAAGCGGGCAATGATCGCGGCGGCGGCGCGCACCGCCGTGCTGGCCGACAGTTCCAAGTTCGGGCACCGCGCTCTGGCCCGCGTCGCGACGCTCGAGGAGGTGGACACCATCGTCACGGACGCCGGACTGGACGTCGACACGGCCGCACACTACGGCGACCACCTCCGCAGGGTGGATCTGGCGCCTTAACGCCGAAAGCGGAGGAACCGGAACAGGTAGGGCGCAATCCGAGTGAGCGGAACCGGCCGCGGCCAAGCGTCCGAGCGGAAGTAGGCGTCCGATCCACCGTCGACGAAGACGACACTTCCGCAGAGGAAGTCCGCGGCGTCGGAGAGCATGAACACCGCCCAGTCTCCGAGCTGCCCGGCATCACCGAAGCCTCCGACAGGGACGGGGAAGGCCCGGACGGCTTTCGACTCGGCCGGGTTCGAGAGCTGCTCCTCCAGCAGCGGCGTCATGATCGCGCCGGGCGCGAGGGCATTGAGGCGAATGCCTGCGCCTGCCCAGTCGCCCTGGACGGCGGTGCGGCGAATCCACCTGCTGACGGCGATCTTCGAGCCCGCGTACATGATCGCGGACGCCCCGCGGCCGAACAGTCGGACGGACTTGACGGCCTTGTCCACGTCCCCGCCCAGGAGGGCACGCACCGTGCGCCGAGGGACGGCGGGGGTGGTTGTGGTCGAGTTGCTGGAGAACACCACCACCTTGGCGGAGGCGGATGCCGCGAGCGCCGGCCGCCATCCTTCGAGCAGGTCGACGACACCGAAGTAGTTGACCTGCGCGATGACCCTGGGGCGATCCTTGCCGGGCCCCGGCCCGAGACCAGCCGCCAGAACAGCGCCGTCAAGGCGTCCGTCAGCGGCGGCGAGCACCTCACGCACGGCGCGTTGCCGGCCGCTGCCGGTCGACAGATCGGCAACGACGTCTGCTTCCTTGACGTCGACTCCGATGACGGTGTGTCCGGCGGCACGGAGCTTGTCCGCGACCGCGCGTCCCATTCCCGAGGCGGATCCGGTCACCGCGTAGACACCCACAGTTGTTCCCCTTCATGCTTTTTCGTGCCACTGTCGTCGTTCGTGGATATTTGACACACTATGCCAATAATGGTGTGCTCGGGACGTGAACCGGGAAGACGGCACGAACGCGACTCCCTCACCCACGACGACGCGAGGGCGAGGTCGTCCGACGGTGCTCGAACCCGAGGCCGTCGCCGAGACCGCACTCCGACTGTGGGCGGATCGCGGCTACTCCACCACGAGCTGGGCCGACCTCGCGGAGGCCACCGGGATCAGCAGCCGTACGCTCATCCGGCACTTCTCGGCGAAGTCGGCGATCGCCTGGGTCGGCGTCGCGTCAGCCACCGTCCGGCTTCGCGAGACCCTCTCCCGCACCGATGATTCGAACCCTCTGTCCATCGCGGTACGGCTCGCCATCGTCGACTCCGTGTCTCACGATCCGCGTGTGCAACGCGCGAGCACCGACTGGCTGCGCCTGATCGCGGGCGAACCCGAACTGTCCGCGATGGCGTCCACTGCCTATCGACCATGGATCACGGAGCTCGCCGGATACATCGGCCGGCGCGCCCCCGAGATGCCCGACGCCGTCGCGCGGGCGCTGGCCACCGCATACCAGGCCGCGTCGTTCGCGGCTCTCACCGAGTGGGCCGAGGACGGCGGACACGGCAGTCCCGCCGACGCCGTCGACGCGATGCTCCGCTGGATGGACGTCGCATCCCGCTCCCCCGAACCCTGACTCCCACTCACAGCCCGTGTGGACACGACGGCACAGCCCCTCGACGACGTCGTTGGTCGCGGCCATCGAACGAGCTTTTCAGGAACCGACAACGATGCGAAACACCCTGCCCTCAGTCACGTTTGACGGTTGCGTCCACCATCGGCACCAGGTATCGCCGGGCGATCGCGGTCAGCTGCTCGTCGTCGTCGAGGTCGACGATCTGACTCGGAACCATCAGGAACGACGCGGAGATCCGCACCATCAACTCGGCGGTGAGGTCGGTGTCGAGGTCGGCGGTGATGTTGCCGGCCTCCTGCTCGCGATGGAGCTGACCGGCGACGAACTCCCGCACAGCCGCGAAGGTGCGTCCGTCGTCACCGACGATGGAGCCGAGCAAACTCGGCTCGGACTCGAGGAGTCCACCGATGAGCGGGTTGCGGGAGATGGCCCGTAGTGAACTGACGAAGCCGAAGACGATGCGATCGGCGACGGTCTTGGCACTGGTGATGTCGACGATGTACTGCTCGAAGTAACGGCGGAACTCGCGGTGGATCACCTGCTCGACGAGAACGTCCTTCGTCGCGAATCTCCGATAGAGCGTGATGCGGGAGAGATTGGCGCGCTTGGCCACTTCTTCCATCGACGTGCGCTGGATGCCGGTGCGACTGAACTGCTCGTAGGCGGCGTCGAGCAGGCGAGCGCGTACGGGGTCGGCCTCGTCGGCCTGCTCGACGGCGTCGACGTACGCACGTTCGAGCAATGAGCGGGCGGTGGACGGGTCGTCACCGGGCGGAGCGGGTTCCACAAGCACCTCCTGGAGCGCCGTCTGATCGTATCCGTCCCGTGTCGCGGCCAACCAATTCCCTCTCTTGTGGCCCGGATCACATGCTGATACAAAGATACAAAGAAACGCTCTTTGTATCTTTGCACCACGCTTCGCGGCATCTCGGCATCGACAACTGGGGGTCACACATGGATCAGCTCAACCGGCGCACCGTCTTGAAGGCGGGCGGAACGCTTGGCGCAGTCGGCGCCCTCGCGATGGCGGCACCCGCGGGGGCTCGCCCCCTGTGGACGTGGTCGCCGAAGGGATCGGTCATCGGAACCGGAACCGGGGCAGATCCCCGAACCGTGTGGGACACCGAGGCCGACCCACTGGTCGCGTCACTCTTCGCCCGCGGGGAGGTTCCGAAAGTCAATGCGCTGCTCCGCAATTGGAACAAGAACGGACAGCCGTTGCCGGACGGGCTGCCCGCGGACCTGCACGACTTCCTCGAACGCCACCGCCAACTCCCCGCGTGGGCCGACCCGGGCAAGTTCGCCGCCGCAGCGAGGTTCAACCAGAAGCGCGGCCTCTACCTCGGAGTCCTCTACGGCTTCGCCAGCGGCATGATGAGCACCGTCATCCCGAAGGAGGCGCTGGCGGTCTATTACTCCAAGGGCGGCGCGAACATGAAGCGCCGCATCTCCCGGACAGCGAAACTCGGCTACGACGTCGGCACGACGAACGCCTTCCAGCCCGACGGCGAAATGATCGTGACCAGCCTCAAGACGCGACTCGTGCACGCCGCTGTCCGGCATCTGCTCCCGCAGTCACCGCACTGGACCAACGCGGCACCCGAAGACACTCCGATCAGCCAGCACGACATGATGGTCACCTGGCACAGCCTGCCCACGACGGTCATGCGGACCCTCAAGGAGTGGAAGGTCCCGATCCCCGCCGCCGAGTCCGAGGGGTTCCTGCACACGTGGCAGCTGAGCGCCCACATGCTCGGCATCGAGGATCAGTACATCCCGTCGACGTGGAGCGAAGCCGAATCCCAGGCCACGCAGGTGCTCGACCCGATCCTCGCACCCACCCCGGAAGGCATCAAGCTCGCCGACACCCTCCTCGACCTCGGCGCCGGACTCGACTTCACCCTTCTGAGCCGACCCATTCTCGGTGCGCTGACCCGATTCATGCTCGGCGACGAGGTCGCGGACTGGCTGCACATCCCCCGCGAGCTCCTCTGGGGCGGCCTCCTCGACACCGCATGGGGTCCGTTCATCGCCGTTCGTGAGGGCCTGCTCCCCGTCCCGCTCGCCCCGGAGGCGTACTGGATGTTCGACGAGTTCCTCCGGCAGTTCGTGCTGCTCTACATGAGCGAACTGCGACCGATCAAGATCGAGATCCCCGAGTTCAACAATCCGAATCTCCGCTGACCGGCGCGCGGCCCACCGCGGAGGTACCCGAACCGACCGCGGCGTGGCCGCCGACGGACCCACGGTGTGGGGGCGGCCCTCCCCTCCCTCACATCGTGGACTCCGCGAACGACGCGAGCAGGCGATGCGCTTCGGTCAGTAGTAGACGGCTCCGGGCACACCGCCGCCGGCCGCGACGGCGTCGCCGGTGATGGCAATGCTGCGCGGCGACGCGAGGAAGGTGACGACGTCGGCAACCTCCGACGCGTCGACGAGGCGTCGAATCGAGTTGGTGGCGATGCCGTCCTCGAGTTCGTCGACGGTGACGCCGTCGATCCTGGCCTGTTCGGTGAATCGTTCGGTCAGCCGTTCGGTGCGGGTGCGCCCGGGGTGGACCACCGTCACGTTGACGCCGTGCGGACCGAGCTCGTCCGCGAGGTTCTTCGTCAGCGCGGCGACGCTGACATTGCGGATGGTCTGTGCAATCGAACTCGCCTGCCGCGCACCGAGTCCGCTGATGTTGACGATCCTGCCCCAGCCCTGCTCGACGAAGTGCGGTGCCACGGCTCGCGCGGTGCGCAGGTAGCCGAGAACCTTGATCTCCACTTCCTCGCGAACCACGTCGTCGGTGGTGGAGTCGAAATCGGTTGGCTTGCCCGCACTCCACGGGGTCGCGGCTGCGTTCACGAGGATGTCCACACCCCCGAACTCGGCGACGGTGCGCTGCACGAGCGCGCGGACTGCGTCCTCGTCGCCGGTGTCGGTGGGAACGGCGACGACGCGGCGGCCGGTCTCCTGCGCGAGTTCCTTCGCGGCGAGTTCGAGCGCTTCCGGATCGCGGGCGGCGATCACGACGTCGACGCCTTCGAGTGCGAGCCCCCGGGCGACGGCCCGCCCGATTCCCCGGCTGCCGCCGGTGACGATCGCTCGCTTGCCATCCAGTCCGAGATCCATCCGCCCGCACCCTTCGTGAAAGTCACCGTTGCTGTTGCCACGTCGACCGTAGGCCGCGCCGGTTGCCCGGTCACGCCTTCCGTTCACGATGAACGCAACCGCGCACCCCGTCGAGCGCGCAGGCTCAGTCGCGCAGTCGCACGAGTGCCTGCGTCTTGCCGAGCACGGTCTGCCCGCCGTGACCGACGGTGATGTCGAGTCGGGCGGTGCGGGCCTCGGCGTCGAGTCGGCCCACCTTCACCGTCACCGACAGGGCAGCGCCGTCGAACGGGTCGACGACGACCGGCCGCGTGAAGCGGGTCTCGTAGGACACGACGGTGGACGGATCCCCGATCCAGTCGACGACGACCTGCAGTGCGATACCCGCGGTCAGCATGCCGTGCGCGAGGACACCGGGCAGGCCGACCTTCGCCGCGACGGCGTCGTTGTAGTGGATCGGGTTCGTGTCCCCAGACGCGCCCGCATAGCGGACGAGGTCCTCACGCGTGAGGATCAGGTCCGACTTGGCGACGATGGTCCCGACCTCGAGTTCGGCGAACTTCGGGGCGCTCATGCGTCATCTCCTCGAACGAGCAGGGTGGAGCTGATGGTCGCGACCCGTTCACCGTCGGCGTCCTCGATCGCGAAGACAGTGGTCAGGAGGGCGTTGCCCGCACGCTCGGTCACCTCGGTCACGGTCATCGTCGTGGAGAGTTCGTCCCCCGCGACGATGGGACGCCGATGCTCGATCTTCTCCGAGCCGTGGACGACCCGACTGGGTTCGAGATGCACGTCGGGGTCATCCACGAGCTGGAGCACCGCCCTGCCCTGCATGACGGACGTGAATGTCGTCGGTGCGATGACGTCGCCGAATCCGGCGGCGCGGGCCGCGTCGACGTCGTGGTGCAGCGGGTTCTCGGAGCGCAATGCGCGAGCGAACTCGCGGATCTTCTCGCGACCGACGAGGTAGCGCTGCGGCGGGAACACGCGTCCCGCGAGGTCAGGGCTGACTACTGGCATCGCCACAGCGTAGCGGCGGTCCGGATCGCGCTACTGCGGGATCACAGACTCGGTGCACACGGTGAACCTGCGCTCGGGGTGCGTGAAGCCGCCCTCAGCGCACTCGTCGACGTCGGTGGCGCCCTCGATGATCTCGGTCGCCCGTTCGATCCGGACCGCGGTCGGGTCGCTGCATTCGACGCGGAACGGCTCGTCGTCCCCTTGGCCGGGGATGCTCATGCAGCCGCCGATCACCCAGTCGATGTCCAGGCACAGTGCGCCCTGCTCGATGTCGTGGAAGGTTTCGTAGTACACCTGGTCGGCGTCCGACGGGCACTCCGCGTTCTCCGTCGCCTTGCCGATGACCTTGTAGTTGGAGTCGGGGCCGCCGCACGCAGCGTGCTCGATCTCGGCCTCGTCGACGGTCCCGCCGAGCTTCACGCAGTCGCCGACGTCGGCCACGAAATCGGTGCTGCCGCCGCTGTCGCCGACGTCCTGGCTGGCGATCACCGACGGCACGGCAACCGCCGTTCCCTGCACCGACTGCGACGAGCATGCTGCCGCGAACGCCACGAGGGCGACTCCCGCGACTGTTCCCGCTGCCCGTCGCACTGCACTTCGACCTGTCTTCACGCGCTCATCGGTTTCGCCCACTCGGCGATTGTGCCGGACTCGTCAGACAGAGTGCGGTCGGCGTTCGCCTTCGTAGCGGTGCAGCATGTCCTCGACCATCGCGAAGGTCTCGTCGTGGCCACCGGTGACACCGAGGTGGGATTCCATGACCATGACCCGGGACAGGCTGGTCATCAGCACCGACACCAGCGCGGGAGTCAACTGTGGGTCCGCGCCGTAGCGCGGCAGGATCTCCGACAGTGCCTCGACCTGCGCCGCCCGGAACCGTTCGGAATAGTCGGCGATCTCCTGGCGGATGCCCGGCCGGTGGTTGGCCATGGCGATGAACTCCTGGGTCACCACCACCGCGTTCGGATCGGTGCTGAAATCCCACAGCGCCCACAGCGGCTGCTCCGACTTCATCAGCTGCGCCTGGTACTCCAGGCCCTGTTCTGCGCGTCGCCGGAAGACTTCGAGCAACAGTTCGTCCATCGTGCGGAAGTAGTAGTACACCAGTTGCGGTTTGAGGCCGGCCTGTTCGGCGACTCGACGCGAGCTGACCGCCGCGTATCCCTCCGAGAGGAGGAGCTGTTCCGCCGCGTCGAGCAGCACCCCCCGATTCTTCGCATCCGGCGCACCGATCCTGCGGGTCGTCACGCTTTCCCACCTCCGCCTCGACATCTCGCACTCATTCAGGGTTCCTGCGCAAGAATTCCGCAGATTCTAACGTGCGGCTGACCGACCGCTCAGCTCCACGTCGGGAGCACCCGAACCGGGTAACCGTTTCCGGACTCACGGCAGGTCCACCTTCGACGCGAGCCAGCGGCCGTCGACGAGTTCCATCGTCATCACCACCCGGGACCGATCCATCCGAGGCTCGGGGGTCACCGTGTTGGTGACGGCCTGGTCGACGAACAGCAGGACCTCCACCTTCGTCGTCGTCGCGGACTTGATGCCGTCCTCGACCACGGTGCCCTGCGCGGTGGCCTTGTTGTCGATCAGCAGCTGCTTGAGTTGCTCGCTCGACTGGGCATACATCTCCTTGAACTCGCCGGTCGCGCCGTCGAGGACGTCCGTGAAGTTCTGGTCCAGCCCCTCGGAGTCGACGCTGGTGAGGGTCACCGCGTAATTGCGCGCCGTGGCGCGGGCCTGATCGGCCGCCGACTCGACAGCCCGCATCTCGGTGTACTTCCAGCCGAACACGGCGGCGGAGGCGACGGCGACGACGGTCACGACGAGCAGTGCACCGATCGCGACGCGGCGCGGCCACCGACGAGCGGCCTCCGACGCGCCACCTGCACCCGGAGGAGGCGTCGAGGTGTCTGCAGTCGCCGAATCAGGTTCGACGACAGACGATTCCGATGCCTCTTCAGCCTCGTTCGCCGGGTCGAAGTCGGTCATGTCGAACGGCCTGGTGCGGGTGTCGTTACTCATCTCTGCGCTCCTGTTCATCGCCCGGCTGCGTTGGGGCCCGCGCCGGGAAGCACGGGACCCGCGTAGGGCAGCGGGATCGAATACGGTCCAACGGGTGTCGGTGTCGCCTTCTCCATCGGGTCGGTTCCCGGCGACGGTCCCGGGGTCTCCCCGGCGGGTCGGGGAGCATTGCGGGCGCCGCGGATCAGCACCGACGGATCCTGGTCCTGGCAGTCGAGGTGCAGATACGGTTCCGGGAAGTCGGCCTGCCACGGCGGCAGCCGGGGGCCGACGTAGTCGCAGGAATTGCGGGGGTAGATGTTCACCGCGGCCCAGATGCCGCCGTCGTGGAACACCGTCGAGATCGCGTCCAGCGTGGACCCGGCGCGGTACTGCGGGAAGAAGAACTCCTGCAGCGCAGGCACGCGAAGATTCGTCAACTGCGCGACCGTCGTGAGGTTCCCGAGCAACTGCACCATCGTCGGCGAATTGTCCGAGATCAGTGCGTCGAGGGCTGCGAGTGTGACCGGAGTCCGGTCCAGCAGGGTGCGCAGACCGGCGTCACTGGCTTCGACGCCGCCGAGCACCTGCCGGAGGTTGGCGGCCGTGTCCTGCAGGCCCGTTCCGTCGCCGAACACCCCGAGCGCGACCCGGCTGGTCCCGAGGAGGCTGACGGTCTGCGGCAGAACCGAATCCAGCGTCGACACGAGGAACGTGCCCCCGTCGATGATGTCGGCGAGCTTCTCCGGTCCCTGCGGCCCCATGCCGAGCTCGTCGATGACAGCGCTCAGCTTCTCGGGATCGATCTGTGCGAGCATCCCGTCGAGATCGCCCATGAGCGTCGACAGCGGTACCGGTGTCGACGTCTCGTCCGAGGAGATGACGTCACCGTCGGCGAGGTACGGACCGTCGTCCTCGGTGGGCCGGAAGTCGAGGTACTGTTCGCCCGCGAGAGACAGGCCGGCGACACGGACCTCCCCGCCACGCGGAATCGGGACGTCCGCGTCGAGGGCGGCGACGGCGACGACGTCGTCGCCCGTCAGCTCCAGCGCCTCCACGCGGCCGACCGGAACACCGCGCAGGGTGACGTTCTGGTCCTCGAGCAGGCCCCCCGTCTCCTTCAGGTGCACACGGACGGTGATCGTCGAATCCGTCGGCCCTAGCCCGAACACACCCCCCGCGAGATAGCCGACACCGATGACGAGGACCACGACCAACCCGATCGCGGACGCCCCGAGCCGATGTCTGGTGACGAACCGCACCGCTGTCAGCACACCGGAAGCCGCCCGCTCGACAAACCCGACTCCCACCGGCTCCGAGTGCGTCATCGGCCGACCCCCTGGGCACGCAGCCGGAACAGCGTGTACATGAGGGTGCCTGCCGCGGCCGCCCCGTCCGCCCCTTCCGGTATCCGGCTGCCGGGGTCGGAGGGATGGTTCGGATCGGCCAGCGCGCCGAGTGCCAGGTCCTGCAGGTCCGCATCCACGTGCGCGGACGTCGAATTGGTGATCTTGATGATCGGCGCGAGCATCCGGTTGACGGAGTCGAGGTCCGCGTTGGGGTCCTGGGCGGCGCGGGCAAGTTCGGCGGCGATCGTGTTGATGTCGGCGACAAGACCGCGGGTTCCGGTGCCCGCCACCGACGGGAACCGTTCCAACTGCCTGGTGATGCGGTCGATCTCGGCCAGCAGCGCCAATGCCTGATCGGTGTTCGCGGAGACGGTGCTCGCTGCGGGGCCCGCGGCCGCCATCACGTCACCGATCACCGCCTGCTGCCCGGCCAGCGTCTGGGTCAGCTTCCCCGTCTCGGCGAGAGTGTCGGAGATGGACGTGCTTCGCGCCGAGAGGTTCTCGACCAGTCGGGTCGACTCGTCGATCAGGCCGGCGAGTCCCTCGCCGCGCTCGCCGAGGGCCGCGCCGAGCCCGTTGACGACCTTCGTCGCGTCGCGCAGGACACCGCCGTTGACGAGGAGGGCGGCGGTGGTGAGAACCTCCTCGATGGTCGCGGCGGCCGACGTCGATTCCTGCGGAATGCTGTCCCCGTCCGCGAGGAACGCGGTGTCGGGCGCGGCATCCTCGGGTGGGTGAACGGCGACGAAGATGTCACCGAGCGGTGTGGCGGAACGCAATTCCGCCGACGTCCCGACGGGCAGCTGCACACCGTCCATGATCTGCATGGTGACGATCGCGGTGTAGTTGGACACGGTCATCGACTCGACGTCCCCGACGTCGACGCCCTCCAGTTTCACCTTCGCGGCGGCGGGCAGGTTCAACGCGTTCGAGAAGGTCGCGGTGATGGTGTACGAGCCGGCCCCGACGCTCGGCGCCGGCAACGGCAGATCCTCCAACCCGACCGAGCAGGCACTCAGGGCCAGCATCACCAGTGCCGTCCCGGCGACCGCCCGAGCCCGGGGCCCGTTCACCGGGCACCACCCGCCATGCCCTCGAGCATCCCGCCGATACCGAAGTCGGGACCGAAGTCGGCGAGAGTTCCCGTTGCGCAGCCCAGTTGACGCATTCCGAGGAGGTTGCACACCTCCTTCGTGAGCTGACTGTCGAAGAACACCTTCTCCAGTTGCGCGTGCACGCGGGCCGCCCCGTTCTGCTGGTCCATCGAGTTGTAGGCGTTGTCGAGCAGCAGCGGTGTCAGGTCGAGGAACTCGGCGAGTTCACGCCGGTAGTCCACGAGGGCGCCGGTGACGGTGGTCGCGTCCTCGGCCGTCGCGCGCAGTCCGTCCCGATGGGTCTGCAGCAGGTCGGCGGCCTGCGCCAGGACGGCATTGAGCTTGGCGCCCGTCTCCCCGGATCCGAGATCCGATGCGGCGAGGACATCGGTCAACTGCCGCATGGTGGAACCGAACTCGCCGATCATCTGCTGGTTGTCCGCCGAGGCCGCACTGAGGACCGACAGGTTGTCGACGACCGCGGTGACCGCATCACGGGTCTGCTCGCCGTGGTCGTCGCCGAGCGCCAGCGCCTCCGACAGCCGGGACAACGCCGACCGTGCGGCATCGCCGTTGCCGACGGTCATCTCGGCACCGACGTTCAGCAGCTGCGAGACCGGGCCGTTCCCCTCGCCGTCACCCTGCAGTTCGTTCGCCATCGTGTCGGCCATCGACAGCAGACGATCGAAGTCGACGGGTGTGCGGGTGCGGTCGAGGCCGATGATGTCGCCGTCCGCCAGCACCGGCCCGTCCCGGTAGGGCGGTGTCAGTTCGACGTGCCGGTCGGTGAGGACCGACGTCGACACCGTCACCGCGGACACGTCGGCGGGCACGTCCACCTCCGCGTCGAGGGACATCGTCACCTCCACCCGGGACCCGTGCGGCTCCACGCGGGTCACCGTCCCGATCGGCATGCCCAGCACCGATACCGCGTTGCCCACGTACAAGCCTGCCCCGTTGTCGAACTGGGCGACGACCACCTTCTCGTCGTCGGAGGCGGCGGCACTGGCGGCGCAGAACGACCCGGCACCCACGACGACGGCAACCGCGGCGACCGCGACGAGGATCTTCGGACGCGTCATCGGCAGTCCTCCAGGTAGGACGGCAGGTTCCGCACCGCGGCCTGGCCGCTGATCGCACACATCCACGAGTCGATCAGCGGCCCTGCGGGAGCGGTGAAGTCGACCTCGTTGGCGGTTCCGGTGGCGTTGGTGAAGTTGCGCAGCGGCACCGGCAGGATCTGCAGCGTGTTCCGTAGCAGGGCGTCGTTGGCGCTGAGCGTGCCCAGCAGGTCCCGCAGGCTCGCGACGAGCGCGTCGACCTCGGGTCGCTGCTGGACGAGGGTGCGGTCGAGCCGGTCGACGAGCGTGGTGGTGGCGCCGAGGAGTCGGGTGAGGGTGTCCTGGCGCAACGCCACGTCCTGCACGAGGGTGTTGCCGTCGCGGATGAGCGCGCCGAGGTTGCCCTGCTGCTGCCGGACGGCCTCGGTCAGCTCGCTGCTGCTCCGCAGCAGTGACCCGATCTGGTCGCGCCGGTCCGCGAGGATCGACGAGAGGGTTTCCATGTTGGTCAGCACCTGCGGCACCAACTCGGGGGTGCCCTCGAGTTGTGTCGACAGCTGCGTCATCGCGTCGCTGATCTTCGCGGCGTCCACCTGCTCGAACGTGGTCGTGGCGTCGCCGAGCACCTGCTGCAGGTCGTACGGGACGGTGTTGTGGGACAAAGTGATTCGTCGGTCCACCAGTTCACCGTCACCGGACGGCCGCAGCTCGACGTAGCGGGACCCGAGCAGCGTCGTCAGCTTGATGGACGCCTCCGTTCCGGGTCCGAGCGGAACACTCGAGTCCACCCCGAAGGCGACGACGACGCGGTCACCCGCGAGCCGGGTCTCCTCGACCGCACCGACCTGTACGCCCGCGATGCTCACCGCGTCACCGGGGCCGAGACCGGCGGCCTGCGCGAACTCGGCCTCGTAGCGGGTTTCCCCGGTGCCCGCGCGAGACACGGCGAGCACCACGGCGAGGGAGCCGACGATCGCGGCGACGGTGATCAGCCCGATGACGAGCATGCTGCGATCCTCGAGGGCGCGGGGGCGGCGGGAGGTGGTCGTCGACATGGCGTTCACCTGCAGATCGGGGATTGGGTGACGTGGCCGGCCGGGGTCGCCTGCGCGACCACGCCGGGAATGACGGAACCGATCCCGGGCAGGAGGGTCACATTGAAATTGCACAGGTACGTGTTGAGGTAGCTGCCTTCCTGACTGACGCGCGCCAGTCCCTTGAGCATGGGCGGGAGGTTGAAGGCGAAGAACCCGAACGAATCCTTCTCGGCGAGGAAGTGATCCGCGAAACCGGGGTTCCTGCCGAGGACCTGGTCGACCTCCGGTTGTGCCGAGTCGGCGAGGGTGGCGACGCTTCCGGCGACGGTGGCGATCCGGGTGAGCTGGTCGGTCAGCTGGTCGCGGCGCGTCGACAGGGACGTCAGAATCGCCTGCGACTGCGTGATCACCGAGTCCAGGTCACCGCGCTGGGCCGCCAGGGATCCGACCACGGTGTCGAGGCCGACGATGACGTCGCCGAGTACCTTGTCGGGTCCGGCGAGGGCCTCGGCGAGGCTGGAGGTCTGTGCGACGAGTGCGGCGACGGATCCGGTGTCACCCTGGAGCGCAGCGATCACCGCGGAGCTGATGTTGTCGACCTGCTCGGGATCGAGAACACTGAACAGCGGCTCGAACCCGTTGAGGAGAGCGGAGATGTCGAACGACGGCTCCGTGCGCTCCACCGGAATTTCGCTGCCCGCCTCCAGAATTCGCGGATCGTCGAAGTCGCCGAGCGAAAGCCCGAGGTAACGCTGCCCGATGACGTTCTGGTAGGTGATCGACGCCTTCGTGTTGCCGAACAGCAGCTGGTCGGCCTCGACGCGGAACGCGACTCGGGCGACGGTGCCGTCGAGGGTCACCGCGTCCACCCGCCCGACTCGCACGCCCGCCATCCGCACGTCGTCGCCCTCCTGGAGACCGGACGCGTCGGTGAACAGGGCAGAGTAGGACGTAGTCGGCCCCTGCACCGTCCGCTGCAGCGTCACGACGACGGTCGACGTGAGCGCAAAGGACACGAGCAGGAAGAGGGTCAGCCCGATCAGGGGCCTGCGAATGCTCATCGCTGCTCCCCCTCGTCGGGCGAGACGTGGACGACGGCGCCGCGGGCGAGCGGGCCGAGAAGGAACTCGCCCGCCGCGGTCAGGTCGCCGCCGAGGATCCGGGAGAGCATCTCCTTCTCCTGCGGACTGCCCACCGTCCCGACGTTGCCACCCGCCGCCGCGGTCACCGCGGGCATCGTGGTCATCGCAGCGATCGTGTCCATTGTGGCCTTCGGAATCACCGGCTGCGCAACGGTGTCCGGCGCCGTGGTGCAGCTCGGTCCCGCCAGGTCTCCGTACCGCGGACAGTCGGCACGGGTGTACAGCCGGTGCGGGGTGAGCTGGAACATGAACTTGCCGGTCGCGTTCTGCTGCCCCTCCGGCCAGAACTCCTCGAACCACTTCTTCGAGATCGCGTTCATCCTGATCACAATCGGCGTGAACGACGGCGAGCCGTCGGCGACCACCCCGAGCACCGGCGACAGACCGGTGGTGATGCCGATGATCCGGTCGGTGTTGTTCTCCAACGCCGTGCCGAGGGTCGACAGGGTGCCCGCGCCACCGGCGAGCATCCCCGTCAGTGCCGCCTCCTTCTCGGTCAGCGTGCGCAGCGGCACCACCGCACGGTGCAGCGCATCGAGCAGGTCCGGGGCCGAGGTCTGCAGCGCACGCACCGCCGTGCCGAGCGAATCGAGCGTCGACGGTCCCCCGCTCGGCGCGATGACCGTGTTCAGCTCGCGGGTGATGCGATCGAGTTGTTCGCCCGCCGCCACGATGTCCTCGCCGCGCCGGTCGGTGGCCGCGGCCACGGCGGCGAGCATCCCGACGGTGCGCTGCGACCCGACACGTCCTGTGGCGGCGACGATCTCCCGCAGCTTCGTCAGCGCGGTCTGCAGCTGGATCGTCTCGAGACTCTCGTCCTGCGGAATCTCGGCGCCCGCCTGCAGCGGCGGTGCGGCACCGTTGTCGACGAGTTGGATGGACGACACCGCGAACACGTTGCTCGGCACCACCCGCGCCGTCACGGTGGCCGGAATTCCCCCTGCGAACTCCGGTTTCAGCGCGACGTCGACGCGGTTGGCTCCGCCGCCGGTGCCGGGCGTCACCGACGCGACCTCCCCGACGAGCAGTCCGCGGAACTTCACGTCGGACCGCGGCGGCAGACCGTCCCCGACGTCGGCGAGCACCGCGGTCACCGGGACGGTCCGGTCGAATCGACCGCCGAGCTTCGCGATACTCCCGGCGACGAGCAGACCCACCACCACGGCCGCCGCGACGCCGTAGAGGACGAGGCGTTTCTCCGACGGGCCGCGGCCGTCGGTCTCGAATCGGTTCGGCATCGGTCAGCCGCCCAGCCGCGCACTGGACCCCAGTCCCCACAGCGTCACCGTGAGCAGCAGATTGACCACGACCATCGTCGAGATGCTGGCGCGCATCGCGCGGCCCGCCGCGACCCCGACCCCCTGCGGGCCACCCGACGCGTAGTACCCGTAGTAGCACTGGATGGTGGTCGTGATGATGACGAACACAACAGCTTTGAGAAGCGAGTAGGCCACGTCGGTACCGCTGAGGACCAGAGAGAAGTAGTGGTCGTAGGTGCCGGACGACATGCCCCGCGACATGCTGATGACCACCCGCACCGCGAGATAGTTCACGGCGAGGCACACGAGGTAGAGGGGCACGACCGCCACCACGGAGGCCATCAACCGGGTGGTGACGAGGTAGGGGATCGACCGGATGCCGAGGGCCTCCATCGCGTCGATCTCCTCGGAGATGCGCATCGCACCGAGTTGCGCGGTGAACCGGCATCCGGCCTGCGCGGCGAACGCGAGCGACGCCATGATCGGCGCCAGTTCTCGGGTCGTCGCGGTCGCCGAGATCATGCCCGTCGCCGGTTCCAGCCCGAGCAGGTGCAGCGCGTTGTAGCCCTCGATGCCGACGATCGCGCCCGCCGCGGCGCCGAGCACGATGATGACCCCCGCGGTTCCGCCTCCCACGACCAGCGATCCGTTACCCCAGGTGACGTCGGACAGAATCCGCAGGAACTCCTTGCGATAGTTCCTGAGCGTCAGGGGAATTGCCGCTGCCGCACGGAAGAGGAACGCGACCATGTGTCCCAGGCGCATGACGCCGGCGGTCGGCCTCGCGACCGCCTTCCCCATCGTCCTGCCCCCCGGGACGGCGAAGTAGCGCGACGCCATCAGAAGCCGACCCGAGGGAAGAGGATCACGTACAGCTGGGTGAGCCCGACGTTGACCAGCATCAGCAGCAGGATCGAGGCGACGACGGTCGCGTTCACCGAGTTCGCGACGCCCGCCGACCCGCCGCGGGTGCTGAGCCCCTTGTGACAGGCCACGACGGCGACGATCGCGCCGTAGACGACGGCCTTGACCATCGTCAGCGCGAAGTCGCCGACCGTCGCGAACGACGCGAAGGTCGTGACGAAGCTGCCGGGAGTTCCGTTCTGCACGAACGTGTTGAACAGATAGCCGGCGAGGAAGCCGACGAAGCACACCAATCCGGTGAGCGCGACACCGACGAGGATCGCCGCGGCGAGACGTGGCACGACCAGACGGCGCACCACGGAGATGCCCATGACCTCCAGCGCGTCGATCTCGTCGCGGATCTTGCGTGAGCCGAGGTCGGCGCACACGGCGGACCCGGCGGCGGAGGCCATGAGCAGCGCCGCGACCATCGGCGCGCCCTGCCGGATCACCGCGAGGCCGCTCGCCGCACCCGCGAGGGAGGTGGCGCCGACCTGGCCGGCGAGCAGGCCGAACTGGATGGACATGGTCACGCCGATCGGGATGGCGACGAACAGGGTGGGCATCGCGGTCGCCGACACCATGAACGCGGCCTGGCGGACGAACTCGCGGAACGGGAATCGCAGGGTGACGATGTCGAGAATCAGGTACTGGATGGCGCGGATCCCGAGGACGGACTGCCCGCCGACGGTCTCGAACGAGGCCACCGGGTGTCGCCGCAGGTAGCCGCGCATCCATCGGGTGATCTCGGAGACCGAGGACCGTCTCGACTCCCCGGCAGAACCGGACACCCCCACCGCGTCCGGCCCCGCCCCGTCCGACCCCTCGCGCGTGGATGCGGCGACGACGACGTCGCCGGTCACGTCCGTGCGGACCTTCAGCTGTGCCATCGAGCCTCACCACCATCCCGCGTGTCGTCGGGGCCGATTTCCGCCGCGGCCGGGGCAGCCGATCGTGACCGAAAGACCTTCCGGCCCGCTCCCCCAGCCCGTATGCTGACCGAGTGCTCAGCATGTGGGGCAAATGTTTATCACGGCCCTCGCAATGTGGTCAAGGACACACGCTGCGACGGCTCGAGACGAGGCGGCGAGCACCGCCGAGGAAAGCTCATGTGGACAATTGACCAACTGCGACAGTCGATCTCGCGATCGGGAGAGGACGCCACAACGGAAGCGACGAGCGAAGCCCGGGGCACTGCCCGGGACGGGTCGATCAGCGGGCGGTGCGCTCCCCGGCACGCAGGAAGCGTCCGGTCCGCGTCACGCCGAGCACGTCGGCGGCCACGCCCGCACCGAAGACGTACTCGCCACCGACGAGGACAGCGGTGACGGCGTCGTCGTTGCGGTTCACCATCCGCGACAGGTTGTCGTACGCGGACATCGCGGACTCGGCGTAGGCGTCGAGGGTGTCGTCGAGGTGCGCCGGGTCGATCACGACGAGGTCCGCGCGGTCGCCCTCACGCAGGTGCCCGGCGTCGATGTCGTACCAGTCGGCGAGTTCACCCGTCAGCCGGTGCACGGCCTGCTCCAGCGTCACCGACGGACGACCCGCCCGCTCCGAGTCGCGGACACGGCGCAGGAACCGCAGGCCGAAGTTGTAGAACGCCATGTTCCGCAGGTGCGCGCCCGCGTCCGAGAACCCGAGTTGCACACCGGGAGTCCGCGCGAGCATGTCCAGGATCTCGGGACGATGACCCGAGATGGTGGTGCGCCAGCGCAGCTTCGTTCCGTACTCGACGACGAGGTCGAGGAACGCGTCGACGGGATGGACCCCGCCGCGCTCGACGCCGACCTGACCGAACGTCTTACCGATCACCGAACCATCGGGGCAGGCGACGATGTCCGCGTCGAAGAAATCGCGGTGCCACACCTTGACCCCGAACCTCTTGTCGTAGTCCTTGCGGAACCAGCGCCGATACTCCTCGTCCCGCAGCAGGGCATTGCGCTCGATCTCGTCCGACAGGTGCAATGCCGCTGCCCCGGAACCGAACTCCTCGAACACCACGAGGTCGATACCGTCGGCGTACACCTCGAACGGTACCGGTAGGTGCTGCCACCGCAGATCACCACGGAGCCGCTTCACGACCGCGGCGATCGGTCCGAGAATCCGGATGGTGTACGGGTTGGACTTGATGTCGGCGGCCGACAGCAGACTTGTCTTGAGCTTCGTCCGCCCGAGACCCGTGCTGCCGAGGATGAGGCTCGCGAGGCTGAACGGACTCGTCAGGTCGGGCCCGGCCTGCAGTGCCCGACCTCGACGACGCAGAATCGTGTTGAGTCGTCGCCGTTCCCGCGACTTCGCGTAGGTGGACGGGAGGGTGCGGGACCGGCAGGTGTCGCCGTCGAGCTTGTCGAACAGCAACTGCTGCGTCGACATTCCCACGAACCCGGCGTCCAGCGCCTCGGTGAGCATGGCCTCCATGTTCGCGAGTTCGAAATCGCTGGGGCGCAAATCCTTCCGGGTCGCACGGTTGAGCCCCATCTGCGCGGCCCGCATGTCGGAGTGACCGAGGAACGCCGCGACGTTCGGACCGAGGGGCAGAGCCTCGAGCGCGTCGACGTAGTCCCGCGCCGACATCCACGTCTTCGCTTCCTCCAGGGCGCCGACGACGTGACGCCGCGGGATCGCCTCCACTCGAGCGAACAGATCTCCCGCATCCGACGGCGACGCATGCACGGTCGAGAGCGAACAGGACCCGAGGAACACCGACGTGACGCCGTGCCGTACCGACTCCGACAGCGAGGGCGACTCCAGGACCTCGACGTCGTAGTGGGTGTGGATGTCGATCAGACCGGGCAGCACCCACTTGCCGGACGCATCGATCACCCGGGGGCAGCCACTCTCGTCGAGCGGCTGCGCGGACACGACGGCGACCTTTCCGTCACGGATGCCGAGGTGCCTGGTCGCGGAGGGCGCACCGGTGCCGTCGAACCATCGACCGTTCCTGACGATGACGTCGTAGCTCATATCCACCGCTCCGTTCGAGGCCGGGCACTCGGCTGTCACACGGATTATCGACCCGGCGCCGGACCCGGTCGGCATTTTCACCGGATTCGGGCCCAGCCGCACAGTCGGGTGACAACCGTGCACGCACAGTCAAGGAACGGGGCCCGCCCGTGGCTATGCTCCGCCCCAGCAGGCGTGACACCCCGGCGACAGGAGACCGATCGTGCCCACCATCACGACCACTGACGGAGTCGACCTCTTCTACAAGGACTGGGGCAGCGGCCAGCCCATCGTCTTCAGCCACGGCTGGCCACTGTCAGCCGACGACTGGGACACCCAGATGCTGTTCTTCCTGCAGCAGGGCTACCGGGTGATCGCCCACGACCGCCGCGGCCACGGTAGGTCCACGCAGGTCGCCGACGGCCACGACATGGACCACTACGCCGACGACCTCGCCGCGCTGGTGGACCATCTCGATCTCTCGGACGCCGTCCACGTCGGCCACTCCACCGGAGGCGGCGAAGTGGTGCACTACCTGGCCCGCCACGGCGAGGGCCGAGCGGCCAAGGCCGTGCTCATCGCCGCTGTCCCGCCGTTGATGGTGAAAACGGACACGAATCCCGAAGGCCTGCCCAAGGAGGTGTTCGACGATCTGCAGGCACAACTGGCGGCGAGCCGGTCCGACTTCTACCGCGCCCTGCCATCGGGACCCTTCTACGGCTACAACCGGCCGGGAGCGGAGCCCTCGGAGGCCGTCATCGACAACTGGTGGCGTCAGGGCATGATGGGCGGAGCGAAAGCTCACTACGACGGGATCGTCGCCTTCTCCCAGACCGATTTCACCGAGGACCTCCGGAAGATCACCGTGCCGGTACTGGTGATGCACAGTGAGGACGATCAGATCGTTCCCTACGTGGCCTCCGGCCCGAAGTCCGCGGAACTCCTGAAGAACGGAACCCTCAAGACGTACAAGGACTTTCCGCACGGTATGCCCACCACGCATGCCGACACGATCAACGCCGATCTCCTGACCTTTCTGCAGATCGGCACCGCCGGCTGACGGTCGGCGTCCCGTCAGTCGCGGGAGCCGAACCTGCGCAGCAGCGCGGCCGTCGTCGCGAGGATGACGATGACGACTCCGTAGCCGTACGCGGTCGTCGCCAACCCGAGGTGCGGGACGAGCAGTCCGGCAACCACCGCGGGAACGCCGAACGCGACGTAGCTGACGACGAACACCGCGGCGAACACCTCGGCCCGGTCGTCGGGCCGGGTCAGCGGCGTGATCGAGCGCAGCACCCCGAAGAACGCCGTACCGAAGCCGGCCCCGGCGACGATCACGGCGAGGTAGTACGCGGGCAGTGAACCAACTGCGAGGGCGGCCAGTGTGGCCGCGGTTCCGACCGCGAGCGCGATCGTCCCGAAGAGGGTGATGACGCGCGGGGTGCGGTTGCGGATCAGGTAGGCGGCCGGCGCGCCGGTGCCCGCGAGAAGCGTCACGACGAGTCCCTGCGACAGATGCGACGTGCCGTGGAGTTCCGAGGCGACGATCGCCGGTCCGAGCGAGAGGTACAGGCCGCCGGTGGCCCAGCCCGCGAAGACGGCGGGCGCGCTGCGCACGAACACCGTCCGCACGTCCCGCGGCAGCGCGACCCGCGGCCGCAGCGACGCGAGCAGTCCCTCGTGGCGCGGGGCCGTCTCCGGCACGGTCCACACCGCCCCCGCCAGCACGAGGTACAGGACCGTCAGCGTGCCGAAGACCGCTCCGGCGGCGGCATGACCGGACCGGTCGAGGACGATCCCCGACACGAACGCGCCGACCGCGAGTCCGACCATCGGTGTCACGGCGTTCCACACCGCGGCGGATCCGGGCCGGTCGCGGGGTTCGAGGTCGACGACGGCCGCCGACAGCGCGGACAGCAGCAGTCCGCTCGCGACGCCCTGCAGCACGCGGGCGGCCACGAAACCGGTGACGGCGTCGGCGTGCCAGAACAGGACGACGCTGAGCGCGAGAATCACGAAGCCGACGGAGATCGCGGGGCGCCTGCCGACGTGGTCGGAGACCGATCCGACCACGAGGAGGGTGGCGAGCAGGGCGATCGCGTAGACGGCGAAGACCACGGTCGTGGTGACGGGCGTGAAACCGAGTTCCGCCTGGATGACGGGATAGAACGGGGACGGCGCGCTGGCCCCGGCCATCATCGCGGTGGCCGCGAACAGGACCAGGCGGAATCCGCGTGCACCGGGGCGTCCGAGGTCGCGAGGGGCCGTGACGGTGGGCGGCGCGTCGACCAAACGGTTCGACTTGATTGGAACCATTAGCTCAAGTTACGGTATGGGTCGTGAAGGTTCAACTATTCTCGAACCATGCCTGAGATTTCCAAGCTGCCTTACCCCGACCGCGAGGACATCGAACTCACGGCCGTCCTGTTCGCGCTCAGTGACGACGCCCGACTCGCACTGGTTCGCGAACTGGCGGCAGGCCCGCAGGACATGGTCGACTGCGCCGCCCTCGGCACCGACCTGCCGAAGTCCACGAAGTCGCACCAGGTGAAGGTGCTCCGAGAAGCCGGAGTCGTCGACAGCGAACTGCGCGGACGCAACCGCAGGCTCGCCCTGCGCCGCGCCGACCTCGACGCCCGCTTTCCCGGACTGCTCGACGCCGTCCTCACCGCGAACGACCGACCCTGACACACCGCCCGACCCCGACGCACACGGAGATCACATGACCGACCTGCGCAACGAGACCGCCGGCAGCACCCCGGCGAGCACCCTGCTCGACGGCACCGACATCGCGCCGCTGCTCGCCCCGGCCACGGTGGGCGGCCTCGAGCTGTCCAACCGCTTCGTGATGGCCCCGATGACGCGGAAGTTCTCGCCCGCCAACACCCCCGACGACGCCGTCGCCGAGTACTACGCGCGGCGCGCCTCCTCCCTCGGCCTCATCGTCACCGAGGGCACCTACGTCGACGAGTACTCCTCGGGTTCCAGCGGTCGCGTTCCCGTCTTCTACGGTGACGAGCCGCTCGCCGGGTGGCGTCGCGTGGTCGACGCCGTGCACGCCGAGGGCGGGCGCATCGTCCCGCAGCTGTGGCATCTCGGCGCCACCCGCATCGCTGGCGCCGGCCCCAACCACGACGCCCCGGTCGTCAGCCCGTCCGGGATCGGCCTCGGCGGCGAACCCGTCGGCGAGCCCGCGACGCAGGCCACCATCGACGGCGTCGTCGACGCGTTCGCCCGCGCCGCCGCCGACGCCAAGGACACCGGATTCGACGGCATCGAACTGCATGGCGCGCACGGCTACCTCCTCGACCAGTTCACCTGGGAGAAGACGAACCGCCGCACCGACTCCTACGGCGGGTCCATCGCGGGCCGCATGCGAATCAGCGCCGAGATCGTGGCCGCGATCCGCGACCGTGTCGGCGCCGACTTCCCGATCCTGTACCGGTTCTCGCAGTGGAAGGGTGGCCACTACGACGCCCGCATCGCGGAGAACCCGGACGAACTCGAGCAGACCCTCACCCCGCTCGTCGAGGCAGGCGTGTCGGTGCTGCACGTCTCGACGCGCCGCTACTGGCTGCCCGAATTCGACGACTCCGACCGCACCCTCGCCGGATGGACGAAGCACCTGACGGGGCTGCCGGTCATCGCACTCGGATCGGTCGGCGTCGCGGCTCCGTTCCTCGGCGACGCCGCCGAGGGCCAGGCGTCGCTGTCGCTCGCGCCGCTGCTGGACCTGTACGAGCGAGGCGAGTTCGACCTCGTCGGCCTCGGCCGCGCCGTCCTCGCCGACCCGTACTGGGTGAAGAAGGTCGCCGCAGGCGATCTCGACTCGATCCGGCCCTACAGCAAGGAACTCGAGTCGGCCCTGTTCTGACACGACTCCGCTTCGCACACAGCGCCTCCGGCGAGAAGCGCTGTGTGCGAAGCGGAATGGATCTGCCGAGTTCGTCAGTCCCGGCCTGCCGTCAGGGTACGACGACCTCGGCGGACACCGGGATGCTCGGCTCCACGGTCCGGATGGTGAACCGAACGCGCCCAGCGCCCGTATCCACCGTCACCCACGCCGGAGTGGCGCTGGTCCTGTTCGCCGGGATGTGCTGGGTCACCGAACCGCTTCGGCCGGTGTCGACGTTGTGCCAGTCGATGACGGCGGTCGCATCGCATGCTCCGATGGCCGATCCCCACTCGCCGATCGGCGAGTAGCCCTGCTCGATCATCAGTTCGACGGAATGCACGGCACCCGGGGGGCTCGAGTATTCCAGCGGCCCGTCGAAGGCGGTCCCGGACGGCCTCAACATTCCGGGGCAGAGGCCGTTCCCCAGCGTCAGGACCGGGGCCATCGACATGTGGTTCGTCACGCACGATCTCTCACCGGTGTTCGACGTTCCGAGGATGCACCACGGCTCGGCGGCGCTCGCCGCGCCCGGTGCCGCCACGGACAACGCCGCCCCCAACAATCCGGCAGCTGCAACCGATGCGATTCGATGTGAAATTTTCATGACCCCGAGAATGACACAGGTTCCACCTTCGGGCAGTCGTGCACTTTCGGACGGCGCGTCGCGGAGGTGACACCACTGCGTAGTCTGCATCCATGAACACCGTGCTCGGCAAGGCGATGGTGGTCCTGTCCGCCTTCACCGCCGACGACCACGGCGTCGGGTTCGCGGAACTGCAGCGCCGGACCGGGTTGCCGAAGGCGACACTGCACCGTCTGCTCACCGAACTGGTCGCGGTACGACTGCTCGACCGCGACGACTCCCGATACCGGCTGGGTAGGCAACTGTTCGAGTTGGGGATGCGCGCCTCCGTCGAGCGCGGTCTGATCGAGGTCGCGACGCCCTTCATGGAAGACCTCTACGAACGCACCCACGAGACGGTGCACCTGGGCGTCCTCGAGGACGCGGAGGTCGTGTACGTCGCGAAGATCGGCGGGCACCGGCAGGCGAGCTCACCGTCGCGAATCGGTGGCCGAATGCCGTTGCACTGCACGGCGATCGGTAAGGCCCTGCTGGCGCACGCACCCGACGAGCTTCGTTCCCAGGTCCTGTCCGGACCTCTCCCGCGCCGTACGCCGCGCACCATCACCGCGCCCGGAATGCTCGCCAAACAACTCGACACCATCGTCGAGGCGGGTGTGTCGTTCGAATTCGAGGAAGCGGCCGTCGGGATCGTGTGCGTCGCGGCGCCGGTGCTCGACGCATCGGACCGTCCCATCGCCGCGGTCAGCGCGACCGGGCCCATCACTCGATTCCGTCCCCAGGCCCATGCCACCCAGGTGCGGGCGGCTGCGGCCGGGATCTCCGCGACCCTCGCGCGCCGACCCCGGACCGAACCGCACACAGCCTGAACCGGTAGCGCCCTGACCTGCAGAGTTCCGCTCTTCGGAACTCGACCCTCGCGTTGGCCGTGACACGGCGGGCACAGTCGTCGTCAGCGCTCATCCACAGGACCGATGCGCTTCACACTCTGACAAAAACACGACGACGAGGATTACTTCGATGACGCCACTCGACGGCTCCGTAGCAGTCTCGGACGCCTTGGCACGATTGACCGCGGCCGCCGACACCGGTGTGCCGTGCGCACCGGTCAGGGACGTACTCGGCTCCACCGACATCGCCGCCGCCTACTTGGTGCAGCAGCAGTTGATCGCGGCCAGGGTCGCCGCGGGCGCGGTCGTCGTCGGCCGCAAGATCGGCGCAACCTCAGCCGCTGTCCAGCAGCAGCTCGGTGTCACGCAGCCCGACTTCGGAGTCCTGCTCGACGACATGGACGTCTCCGGCTTGACGGAAGTGCCCAGCGACCGCCTGCTCCAGCCCCGCGCCGAAGCCGAGATCGCGATGCGCCTCGGCGCCGACCTGGTCGACGGTGACCTCGACGACGCGCAGATCCGCGCCGCCGTCTCCGGCCTCGCGGCCGCCATCGAGATCGTCGACTCCCGTATCACCGACTGGGACATCCAGATCACCGACACCGTCGCCGACAACGCGTCGTCCGGCCTCTACGTGATCGCCGACCGGTGGCTGACCCTCGACGAGGTCGAACCGGTCGACGTCACGATGCAGATGTGGATCGACGACGAACTGGCTTCCGAGGGAACCGGCGCAGCCTGCCTCGGCGACCCGCTGGTCGCACTCGGTTGGCTCGCCCGCACCGCCCTCGAGTACGGCCAGCCGCTGCTCGCCGGGCAGGTCGTCCTCACCGGATCCCTGGGGCCCTTGGCCCCCACCCCGCCCGGCTCGGTCGTCCGCGCCGAGCTGTCCACCCTCGGCACCGTCAACGCCACCTTCTCGAAGGACTGACTCCCATGACAGACAAGCGAACCAAGGTCGCCATCATCGGCTCGGGCAACATCGGCACCGACCTGATGATCAAGGTGATGAACCACTCCGAGAACCTGGAGATGGGCGCGATGGTCGGCATCGACCCCGCCTCCGACGGTCTCGCCCGCGCCGCCTCCCTCGGCGTGCCGATCACGTCCGACGGCGTCGAGGGCCTCGTCGCCCTCCCGAACTTCGACGAGATCGAGATCGTCTTCGACGCGACGTCCGCGAAGGCGCACGTCGTGAACAACGAGCGCCTCGGCGCACTCGGCAAGCGCCTCATCGACCTCACCCCCGCCGCGATCGGCCCGTTCGTGGTGCCCGCCGTCAACGCCGACGAGCACCTCGACGCACCGAACGTGAACATGGTGACGTGCGGTGGCCAGGCCACCATCCCGATGGTCGCGGCCGTCTCCCGCGTCGTCCCGGTCGCGTACGCCGAGATCGTGGCGTCGATCGCGTCGAAGTCCGCGGGCCCCGGCACCCGTGCCAACATCGACGAGTTCACCGAGACCACGTCCAGCGCGATCGTCTCCGTCGGTGGCGCCAAGCGCGGCAAGGCGATCATCATCCTCAACCCGGCCGAGCCGCCGCTGATGATGCGCGACACGGTCTTCTGCCTCGTCGACGCACCGGACCCGGCCACCCACGACGAGATCCGTCGGTCGGTCGAGAAGATGGTCGGCGACGTCGCGGCGTACGTGCCCGGCTACCGCCTCAAGCAGCAGGTCCAGATCACCGAGATCCCGTCCGACCAGCCGGTCGAGACGCTGCTCGTCGACAACAACCGGCCCACCCACCAGGTCTCGATCTTCCTCGAGGTCGAGGGCGCCGGACACTACCTGCCCACCTACGCGGGCAACCTCGACATCATGACCTCCGCCGGCATGCAGATCGCGGAGCGGATCGCCCAGAAGAAGGAAGCCACCCGATGAGCGCCAACCCCACCGTCTTCGTCCAGGACGTCACCCTCCGCGACGGCATGCACGCGGTGCGCCATCGTATTTCGCCCGAGGACGTCAAGCGGATCGTCACCGCCCTCGACGACGCGGGCGTCGACGCGATCGAGGTCGCGCACGGTGACGGCCTCGCGGGCGGATCGGTGAACTACGGCCCCGGCTCGAACACCGACTGGGAGTGGATCGAGGCCGCGGCGGACGCGATCAAGAACGCCCGCCTCACCACGCTGCTGCTGCCAGGCGTCGGCACCATCGAGGAACTCAAGCACGCATACAAGCTCGGTGTTCGCTCGGTGCGCATCGCGACGCACTGCACCGAGGCCGACGTCTCCGCGCAGCACATCGAGACCGCACGCGAGATCGGCATGGACGTCTCGGGCTTCCTGATGATGAGCCACATGGCGCCCGCCGAGGAGCTGGCGAAGCAGGCGAAGCTCATGGAATCGTATGGCGCGCACTGCGTCTACGTCACCGACTCGGGCGGACGCCTGACGCTGACCGGTGTCCGTGACCGCGTCCGCGCGTACCGCGACATCCTCAACGAGGGCACCGAGATCGGCATCCACGCCCACGAGAACCTCTCCATGTCGGTGGCCAACTCGGTCGTCGCCGTGGAGGAGGGCGTGTTCCGCGTCGACGCCTCGCTCGCCGGCCACGGCGCGGGTGCGGGCAACACCCCGATCGAGGCGTTCGTCGCGGTCGCGGACCTGTACGAGTGGAAGCACGGCTGCGACGTGTTCGCACTGCAGGACGCCGCCGACGACATCGTCCGCCCGCTGCAGGACCGCCCGGTCCGCGTCGACCGCGAGACCCTGACCCTCGGCTACGCCGGTGTCTACTCCAGCTTCCTTCGGCACGCGGAAATCCAGTCGGCACGCTACGGCGTCGACGTCCGCACCCTGCTCCTCGAGGCGGGCAAGCGTCGCCTCGTCGGCGGCCAGGAGGACATGCTCATCGACATCGCGCTCGACCTGCAGTCGAAGTCCGCTTCGGCGTAGTTCGCCGCGTTCGCACGCCGTTTCCCGCGTCCGCACCTCTTCTGCCTGTTCAGAGGGGGTGCGGACGCGGGATTTCGTGTGTGGAGGGCTCTCGCTCACAGGCTGCACACATGGTCGACGGGCACAATGGGTGGCGAGCAATCGAAGTGAGGACGATTCCACGTGAGCACCCACCTGACCGATGGCGGCATAGAGCCCGAACTGGTCATCCTCGGCGACCTGTTCCGCGACCTGACCGGAATGGACCTGGAGGCGCCGCCGGAACCCCCGACCCTGGAGACACTGCGAGAACTCCAGCAACGCCTGGCCGGCTTCCGCCTCAACTACAAGTTCGCGATCGACGCGACCCTGACGAAGATCAACATCCTGCGTGAAGAGTTCGAGCAGTCGCACGACTACAGCCCGATCGAACACGTCAACACCCGACTCAAGTCGATGGAGTCGCTGGTGACGAAGGCCGTGCGGATCGGCTGCCCGCCGGACATCGAGTCGATTCGCGAACAGATCCGTGACATCGCCGGAATCCGCGTCACCTGCGCCTTCGTGTCCGACGCGTACTGGGTCGCCGAGATGCTCACCAGCCAACCCGACGTGACGCTGGTGCAGGTCAAGGACTACATCGCGAACCCGAAGCCGAACGGCTACCAGAGCCTGCACCTGATCGTCCAAGTGCCGGTGTACCTGTCGGACCGCACCGAGTCGACGTACGTCGAGATCCAGATCCGCACCATCGCGATGGACTTCTGGGCCAGCCTCGAGCACAAGATCTACTACAAGTTCGACCGCGCGGTCCCGCCACGTCTGCTCGACGAACTCAAGCAGGCCGCCGATGCCGCCACCGAACTGGACCGGACGATGGCCCGGCTGCACGACGAGGTGACGGCACTCGACAAGGGTGCGCCGATCGTCGACTGACGGCGTGCACACACCTCTTCTCGCAGGTACAGAGGTGTTTCACGCGCAACCAGGAGTGCGCACTCCGCACACGCGCATGCGAGATGGGCGGCAGGGTGACGCGTCAGAGTGCGGCGAGGTAGCGGTCGGTGATGCGACACTGAACCGCCCGCGCCGGCACGGCGCCGAGACGCGACCACCAGAGCGCGGGACGCGAGAACGCGGTGATCGTGAGGACGACCGAGTCGTCGGCGCGCCATTCGACGCAGAACAGTTCCTCCCCGCGTTCGGGGTGACCGGTCAGGGTGCCGTACGCGAAGCCGCGTCTGCGGGGCTCGTCGACGACGTACACGATCTCGCAGTGCGCGACGACGGGCAGCGGGCCCACCCGGATTCGGAGGCGCACCCGGTCCCCGACCGCGACACGACCACCCGACACCCGCACTCCGGCGCGCTCGTGCAGCGTCCACGAACGCAACTCGTCGGCAGCGCGCTCGAACAGTGCGCCACCGGTCCCGAGCACGCGCGAACGCTGCAGGTGGTGGTACCCGTCCGGCAGCTCGTGCGCGGTGGCGCCGACTTCCCGGTAGGTGAGGCGTCGCTCGCGAGTGCGCATGGTTCTCGACCCTTGCACACGAGAATTGTCCGCGCAGCGCAGGTGCGGACGCGGCGAAAGGGGTGCGCCGACCGCATCTCGAACGTCAGCCCACGACCCCCGCACCGCGCAGAGTGGCGATCCGGTCGCCGTACCCGAGTTCGGTGAGCACGGCATCGGTGTGCGCGCCGAGTGGCGGCACGTCACCCATGCGAAGTTCGGTGTCGCGGAACGTCATCGGCGGCAGCAGCGCCCGAACCGGCCCTGTGGGGGTCTCGACCTCACGCCATCGCTCCCGCTCCTGCAACTGTGGGTGCGCGACGAGACCCGCGACGTCGCGGACCTGCGCGGCGGGAACCCCGACCTCCGCGAGCCGGACGTCGAGGTCGCGGGTCGTCCAGCCGGACGTCTCCGCGGCGACGGCGGCATCGCACTTCGTGCGGTTGCGGACCCGGTCGACGTTGGTGCGCAGCTCCGGGTCGTCTGCGAGGTCGGGACGGCCGAACACGTCGACGACGAGTGCACGCCAGCCGCGATCGTTCTGGACGCCGATCAGGATCTCCCCGTCACAGGTCGGGTAGGCGTCGTAGGGCGCGATCGTCGCGTGACTCAGACCCATCCTCGGCACCTGCCGGTCGGCGTACATCTGCACGTACATCGGGTGGCCGAGCCACTCCGCGGTCGCGTCGAACATCGAGACGTCGACGGTCGCGCCGACCCCGAACCGTTCGCGGCGCAGGAGCGCGGACACCACCGAGTTCAGCGCGTACATCCCTGCGGCGATGTCGGCCGTCGGGATTCCCGTCTTCGTCGCGGTCTCGGGGGTTCCGGTGACCGATACGAGGCCCGCTTCCGCCTGGATCAGCAGGTCGTACGCGCGGCGGTCCCGCATCGGTCCCGCCGTCCCGTAGCCGGA
Source organism: Rhodococcus sp. Q (assembly GCF_005503035.1). NCBI lineage: Bacteria > Bacillati > Actinomycetota > Actinomycetes > Mycobacteriales > Nocardiaceae > Rhodococcus > Rhodococcus sp. Q. The sequence goes on along the minus strand of NZ_SCOY01000031.1, from coordinate 26,886 downwards.
CAGGTTCACCACCACGAGACGGGGATCGCGGTCGCGCAGTGCGTCGGCGTCGAGTCCGAGACGGTTCACGGCGCCGGGCGCGAGGTTCTGCACGAACACGTCCGCGCGGGCGACGAGATCCCGGACGAGCGCGACGCCGTCCGCCGACTTCAGGTCGACGGCGACGGACTCCTTGCCGCGGTTCAGCCAGACGAAGTGCGACGCCTGACCTCGCACTGTGTCGTCGTAGGCGCGCGCGAAGTCGCCCTCACCGACCCGTTCGATCTTGACGACACGGGCCCCGAGGTCCGCGAGGTGCCGCGTCGCGAGCGGGGCCGCGACGGCCTGCTCGAGGGCCACCACCAGGTAGCCCTCGAGCGGAAGCGGACCGGTCGCCACGTCAGACGGCCTTCGTCGCGGCCTTGAGGAGTCCGCGGCCGATGATCGTGCGTTGGATCTCGCTGGTGCCCTCGTACAGGCGCAGCAGGCGGACGTCGCGGTAGATCCGCTCGACGGGCACGTCCCGCATGTAGCCGCTGCCGCCGTGGATCTGCACGGCGAGGTCCGCGACCTTGCCGACCATCTCGGTGCAGTACAGCTTCGCCACCGACGGCGCGATCCGCCGGTCCGTCTCCTCGACCCACGCCCGCGCCGCGTCACGGACCAGCGCACGGCCCGCCATGACTCCGGTCTGCTGGTCCGCGAGCATCGCCTGCACCAGCTGGAACTCCCCGATCGGGCTGCCACCCTGGCTGGCGGTCGCGGCGTAGGTGACGGACTCGTCGAGTGCGCGCTGCGCCTGCCCGACCGAGAGCGCGGCGATGTGCACGCGGCCCCGAGCCAGCGACGTCATCGCGGCGCGGTAGCCGGCGTCCTCGTCGCCGCCGACGAGCGCGTCCGCGGGCACCCGCACGTCACTGAAGTGCACGTCCGACGTCCAGGCACCTTCCTGCCCCATCTTGCGGTCCTTCGCCCCGACAGCGACACCCGCCGCGTCGGCGGGGACGAGGAAGACGGCAATGCCTTCGCCGTTCGCGTCGCGGGGCCGGGTGCGGGCGAACACCACGAACAGGTTCGCGAGCGGGGCGTTGGTGATGAACCGCTTCTCCCCGGTGATCACCCAGTCGTCGCCGTCGCGGACCGCCCTGGTGCGCAGGCCTGCCGGGTTGGAGCCGGCGCCGGGTTCGGTCAATGCGAACGACGCGACGACGTCGCCGGAGGCGATCGGCTCGAGCCACCGCTTCTTCTGCTCGTCGGTGCCGAACCCGACGAGGACCTGCCCGGCGATGCCGTTGTTGGTCCCGAACATCGACCGCAGCGCCAGCGACGTGTAGCCGAACTCCATCGCGAGCTCGGCGTCCTGCGCGAGGTTCAGCCCGAGTCCGCCCCACTGCTGCGGGATGGCGTACCCGAACAGACCCATCTCCTTCGCGGCGTCACGGATGTCGTCCGGGATCGCGTCGGTGTCGGCGATCTCCTGTTCCCGCGGGACCACGACGGAACGGATGAAGCGCCTGGTCTGCGCGAGGATCTCGGCGAAGTCCTCGGCGCCGACCTCGGCTCCACCTGGAATCACGGCACCGGCCGGAACAGCAGTCGTCATGTCATCCACCATCACCGGCCGGCGCGCCCGCGTCCAATACGAATCGGCCTACCCCTTCGTTAGTCAATTCGGATCGAGGATCCGGTGCTCGACCCTTCCTTCGCGAACGGGGCCGTGGTTAGGGTGAATTCGGCCCGCGCCACGTCACGTTCGGCGGCGCCCCACCCCGTACCGATTCGAGGAGTTCCCATGCCATTGCTGTCCGACCGTACCGCCGTGATCACCGGTGGCGCACAGGGAATCGGCTTCGCGATCGCCGAGCGCTTCATCGCCGAGGGCGCTCGCGTGGTTCTCGGTGACATCGACGAGACGGCCGTGCAGGAGGCGGCGAACAAGCTCGGCGGCGCCGAGGTGGCGCGCGGCGTGCGCTGCGACGTGACCTCCGGCGACGACGTCCAGGCGATGCTCGACACCGCCCTGGAGGCGTTCGGCGGCCTCGACGTGCTCGTCAACAACGCAGGCATCACCCGCGACGCCACGATGCGGAACATGACCGAGGAGCAGTTCGACCAGGTCATCGCCGTGCACCTCAAGGGGACGTGGAACGGTCTTCGACTGGCGTCACCGATCATGCGCGAGCGCAAGTCCGGCTCGATCGTGAACCTGTCGTCCCTGTCGGGGAAGGTCGGCCTGGTCGGGCAGACGAACTACTCGGCCGCGAAGGCGGGCATCGTCGGCATGACGAAGGCGGCAGCGAAAGAACTTGCGCACCATGGTATTCGCGTCAACGCGATCGCACCGGGCCTGATCCGGTCGGCGATGACGGAGGCGATGCCGCAGAAGGCGTGGGATCAGAAGATGGCGGAGATCCCGATGGGCCGTGCGGGCGAGGTCGAGGAGGTCGCGAACGTCGCACTGTTCCTGGCATCGGACCTGTCCTCGTACATGACGGGCACCCGCCTCGACGTCACCGGCGGACGGTTCATGTGACATCCACTGCTCCACAGCTTGATTCATTCACCCGAAGGAGACATCACCATGCGTGAAGCAGTGATCTGCGAGCCGGTGCGCACCCCGATCGGTCGCTACGGCGGAATGTTCCGGTCCCTCACCGCCGTCGACCTCGGCGTCACCGCATTGCGAGGCATGATCGAGCGCACCGGCATCGCGCCCGGCGACATCGAGGACGTGATCCTCGGCCACTGCAACGGCAACAGCGAGGCCCCCGCCATCGGCCGCGTCGTCGCACTCGATGCCGGACTGCCCGTCACCGTTCCCGGCATGCACGTCGACCGTCGCTGCGGCTCCGGTCTGCAGGCCGTGATCCAGGCGGCGATGCAGGTGGCGTCGGGCGACAACGACCTCGTCGTCGCGGGCGGCACCGAGTCCATGAGCAACGCGGCGTTCTACTCCGTCGACATGCGGTGGGGCGGATCTCGCGGCGGAGTGCAGATTCACGACGGCCTGGCTCGCGCCCGCGAGACCGCGGGCGGTCGCCACCACCCCGTCCCCGGCGGGATGCTGGAGACGGCCGAGAACCTGCGCCGCGAGTATGCGATTCCCCGCGAGGAGCAGGACCGGCTCGCGATGAACTCGCACCTTCGCGCGGTCGCCGCGCAGCAGTCGGGTCTGCTCGCGGAAGAGATCGTGCCGGTCACCGTGCCCGGTAGGGGCGGCGACACCGTCGTCGACACCGACGAGCACCCCCGCGCCGACACCACGATGGAGTCGCTCGCCGCGCTCGAGCCGGTCCTGGCGAAGTCCGATCCGGCCGCGACCGTCACCGCGGGCAACGCCAGCGGCCAGAACGACGCCGCCGCGATGTGCATCGTCACCACACCGGAGAAGGCCGCCGAACTCGGACTGCGTCCTCTGGTGAAGCTGGTGTCCTGGGGCCTGGCCGGTGTCGCACCGAAGGTCATGGGCATCGGACCCGTCCCGGCCACGGAAGTGGCGCTGCGCAAAGCGAATCTGACACTCTCCGACATCGACCTCATCGAACTCAACGAGGCGTTCGCCGCGCAGGCACTGGCGGTGATGCGCGAGTGGAAGTTCACCGACGCAGACCAGGACCGCACCAACGTCCTCGGATCCGGTATCTCCCTCGGCCATCCCGTCGGCGCGACCGGGGTGCGTATGCTCGGCACCCTGGCCCGCGAATTGCACCGCCGCGGTGGCCGATACGGTCTCGAGACGATGTGCATCGGCGGCGGCCAGGGCCTGGCCGCGATCTTCGAAAAGGTGGCGTGACATGACAACGACCTTCGACAGCCTCGACGCGCTGGACGCCGCGCTCGGCGAGCCCCTCGGCCCCGGCGAGTGGCTGACCGTCGAGCAGGACCGGATCGACGCCTTCGCCGAGACCACCGGCGACCACCAGTGGATCCACGTCGACCCCGAGCGGGCGGCGTCCGGGCCGTACGGCGCACCCATCGCGCACGGCTACCTGACACTGTCGCTGCTGCCGATCCTCGGCGGCGGCCTGTACACGATCGGAACGGGCTCGGCGCGGGTCAACTACGGCAGCAACAAGGTTCGCTTCCCGTCCCCGGTCCGCGTCGGATCCCGGATCCGGGCGACCGCGACGCCGGTCGCGCTCGACCGCAAGGATTCGGGAGCATTCCTGACCACGAAGTTCGTCGTCGAGATCGAGGGCTCCGACAAGCCGGCCTGCGTCGCCGAAGTCGTGACGCTGATCGTGCCGTGACGGTCGCCGAGCGGGTGGACGGTCACCCGGTCACACGTCGGGTGACCGTCCACCTCCGGCAGCAGGACCTGAGCCCGTCGGGGCACGTCGGCAACGCGTCGACGGTCGGTGTGCTCGAGGAGGCCCGCACGGTCTTCCTCGGGCACGCCCGGCCCGGCCGCGTCGGCTACGCCGACGGCATCCTGGAGGTCCTCGGAGAGCGGGCGCGGATGCTGATCGGTCAGCAGACCGTCGAGTACACCAGCGAACTCTGGTACGCGCACGAACCCCTGCTGGTGTCGCTGTGGATCAGTCACATCGGGCGCTCCAGCTTCTCCGTCGCCGCCACCATCGCCGACCAATCCGATCCGACGGCACAGGCGGCAGTGTCCTCCGAGGCGACGATCGTCCTGGTCGACCGCCTGACCGGCAGGCCCTGGCCCATCACCGACGACGTCCGGGACGTCTTCGTCCGGCACCACGGCGACCCGGTCGCGCTGCGGCCCCGCCCCGGTCCGGACGCCCCCGCCGGGCCGTGACACGGGCCGGGCTCCGCCGGTTCTACGATGGTCCGGTGGATCTGCACCTCGCCGCCTACTTCGTCGCGGTGGTCGACCATGGCGGCATCACGAAGGCAGCCAATGCCCTCTACATCTCGCAGCCGTCCCTCTCGCAGGCGATCCGCACCCTCGAACGCCGCCTCGGCACGACGCTGTTCGACCGCAGCGGACGCCAACTCGAGCTGACCGAGGACGGCCGCAGACTCGACGTCGCGGCCCGGCAGATCCTCTCCGACGTCGAACGCGCCAAGGAGCGGGTCGCGGCGGTCCGCGAACTCGACGCCGGACGGGTCGACGTCATCGCCTCTTCCACGTTCTCCATCGATCCGATGGTGCGCGTGGTGCGCCGGTTCCGGGACCGGCATCCGCACGTCACAGTGCGCATCCACGACACCCCGGGCGTTCTCGGTGTGCTCGCCGGGCTCCGGCGCGGCTCGGCGGAGATCGGGATCGTCGACCTGGCGACGACGGACACGGCATCGCTGCGGACGGTGCCACTGGTGACACAGGAAATGGTGTTGGCCCTGCCGCCCGCGCTGGCAGGCGACGTCCCCGACCCCGCACCACACGAGCAGGTGCGGGCGCTGCCGCTGATTCTCGACGTCTCCGGGCGCGGCGGCACGAATCCGATCGTCGAGTCGCTCGGCGACGACGCCGCCGTGGTCGTCGACTGCGCACACCCGACCGCGACCTGGGATCTCGTCTCCCGCGGCGCGGGCGTCGCCGTCGTACCGCGGTCGGTGGCGGAACAGCACATCCCCGGTGCCACGATCCGTCGCGTGCATCCGCCGCTGACCAGACAGGTCGGGTTGGTGCTTCGCTCAGGTCCCGCCTCCCCCGCCGCGGAGGCGTTCGTGGAAGCCGCCGTCGACGCGTGCCGCGGCACCGAGGCCGGCTGATGGAACGCCGCGAACTCGCCTACTTCCTGTCCGTCGCCGAACACGAGGGCATCGGTGGTGCCGCCGCTGCGCTCGGGGTGGCGCAGCCGACGATCTCGCAGGCACTGCGCGGGCTCGAACGAGAACTCGGCGTCGCGCTGTTCGTGCGGGTCGGTCGCGGGATGGTGCTCAGCGCGGCGGGGCGCAGCCTCGTCGGTCCTGCGCGCAAGATCCTCCGCGACATCACGGCGGTGCACGACATGCTGGGTGCGTTCGAGGGCGGGCTCACCGGGCACCTCGACATCACCGCCTTCCCGGCACTGGCACCCGAGGTGGTGCCGCTGGTGGCGGAGTTCCGACGCGAATACCCCGACGTCGTCGTCGGATTCGGCGAGATGGTCGAGGAGTCGACAGCGGCAGCGCTGATCCGGGACGGTCACAGCGAGTTCGTCGTCGCCCACCTTCCGATCGACGACCCGCGACTCGAGGTGATCGAGATCGGCAGTCAGGAGTACTGGCTGGCGTACCCGCCGGGGACACCGCTGCCGGACGGGCCGATCCCGCTGGCGGACCTGCCCGACATTCCGATGGTGTTCGTGCCGCAGGGGCCGTCCGTCGCCGACGAGATCCAGGAGGCGATCCGCGACGCCGGGGTGCGGCCCGAGCTGGCGGTGCTCGTGGAGCATCGGGAAGCCCGAATCCCCATGGTGCTCGCCGGAATCGGCGGCACCATCATCGAGCGGTCCCTCGCGGAGGCGGTCGCCGACCGCGCCGTGGTTCGGCCCGTCGAACCCCCGATCACCCGGTCCTTCGGGGTCGCGTTCGACGCGGCCACGCTGTCGCCGGTCGGGCAGGCGTTCGCCGACCTGGTTCGGGGTCGCGTCTAGGGGCTCTCGCCCGCCACCAACGCATCGATGTGCGCGTCGAGCACGGCACTGATCCGGGCGGCGTCCATGCGGCGGGGATGGTTGACACCGTGGGCCGCGAGCCCGTCGACCAGAGCGTGCAGCCGCATCGCCTCGACCTCCACCGACGCGCCGTGCAGGATCCCCGCATCCTGCAGTGCCGTCGTGACCTGCAGCATCGCGTCGTACACCGCCTCGTCACTGCGGTCTCGAACCTCCGCGAGGGTGGGATCGGTTCGCGCCGCGACGACGAACGACTGCCACACGTCCATCTCCACCCGACGGGTGTCGTCGAGAGGGACGAACTGGTCGACGAGGACCCGCGCGTCGACGAGCAGTTCACCCGTTGGCGCGATGTCCGCGATGCGCTCGGTGACCCGGCGGATCACCAGTTCCATCGCGAACAGCAGCAGTTCGGACTGGGTACCGAAGAAGTGCCTGAGTGAGCCCGTGGACATGCCGGCCTCGTCTGCGACGGTCCGCACGCTCGCGGCGCCGACACCGGCCCGCCGGATCACTCGCAGTACGGCGTCGGCGATCTCCTCGCGACGCTCCTCGGGGTCAGGGCGTTTCACCACGAAACAAAACTAACACAGTCGTGCTAGCGTTCGAAACATCACTAGTACAGTCGTGACAGAAATGGGGGAATGACTGTGATCGTCCAACTGATCGTTGCGTGCGAGATCCTGTTCTGGGTGTTCCTCGGAGCCGGACTGATCGCGCGCTACCTCTTGCGTCTGCCCACGCTCGGCACCGCGCTTCTCATCGGCGCCCCCCTCGTGGACGTCGCCCTGCTCGTCGCCACCGCGATCGACCTCCGAGGCGGCAGCACCGCGTCGTGGAGTCACGGTCTCGCCGCCGCCTACATCGGGTTCTCGGTCGCCTTCGGCCACAGCATCATTCGGTGGGCAGACGGACGGTTCGCCCACCGGTTCGCCGGTGCGCCCGCACCCGCGAAGCCGCCCCGATACGGCCGGGCACGGGCCGTGCGGGAGTGGCGCGAATTCGGCAAGGCGGTGGTGGCGTCGGCGATTGCGTGTGGACTGCTGTTCGCCGCGATCACCTTCGTCGACGACCCCTCCCGCACCGCCGCACTCACGGACTGGATCCGAGCGCTCGGCATCGTGGTTGCCCTGTGGGGCGTCGTCGCCGCGAGCTACACGGTCGCTCCCGCCAGGGCCAAGTCGTCCTAACGCGGCGCCATCCTGATCGCGCCGTCGAGGCGAATCGTCTCCCCGTTGAGATAGCCGTTCTCGAGGATCGAGCACGCCAGATGCCCGAACTCGGAGGGACTGCCGAGCCGCGACGGGTTCGGCACCGACGCCTCGAGGCCCGCGCGCACGTCGTCGCGCAACCGGGCCAGCAGCGGGGTGTCCATGATTCCGGGAGCGATGGTGTTGACGCGGATGCGCTTGCCTGCGAGGTCGCGGGCCGCGACGATCGTCATACCGACCACGCCGCCCTTCGATGCGCTGTAGTTGATCTGCCCGATCTGCCCTTCGAAGGCGGCGACCGACGCTGTCATGACGATCGCGCCGCGCTCGCCGTCCCGCTCGCCCTGGCGCGCGATGCGCTCGGCGCCGAGACGCAGTGCGTTGAACGATCCGATCAGGTTCAGCCTGATCACGAACTCGAAGTCCTCGAGCGAACCGGCGCTGCCGTCCTTGTCGAGGATGCGCATCCGACGGCCTGCACCCGCGCAGTGCACGACACCGCGCAGCCCGTCCTTCGCGTCGGCGACGTCGAGTGCCGCGGCGAACTGCTCGGCGTCGGTGATGTCGGCGGCGACGAACTCGGTGGGACCGCCGAGTTCCTTCGCGACCTCTGTTCCGTCGGAGGTTGGCAGGTCGACGATCGTGACGAGTGCGCCCGCGTCGACGAGCCGGCGTGCGGTGGCCAGACCCAGTCCGGAGGCGCCGCCGGTGACGGCGACCGAGGTTCCCTTGAGTTCCATTGGCGTGCTCTGCCTTTCACTTTCGAATTCTGCTCGACGTCCGCCGACGCACTGCATTCGAATCAAGCACGCACCGCGTGCGGCGGGCAATGACTTTCCACGGATGCGCGACATAGGCGCAGGCTATGAACGCCCGCGTTCATTGGCACCCGCTAACCCGCCGATAGGCAAGTGTGAGGGAGCACCGGCGCGATATCGGGGCACGATGGACGGGGCATGTTGCGACGCGCCGCAGATCACGACGCGGACTGATTCAGGCAAAGGAGTGCACCCGGTGACCGACCCCACGACACCGCCCCTGACGGGCACCCGGATCGTCGAGGTGTCCAGCTTCGTCGCGGTTCCACTCGCCGGGATGACGCTCGGCCAGCTCGGCGCCGACGTCACGCGCGTCGATCCGATCGGCGGCGCAGCCGACTACACACGCTGGCCGCTGACCGCCGACGGGGAGTCGATCTACTGGGCGAGCCTGAACAAGGGCAAGCGGTCGCTGGCCGCGAACTTCCGCGACCCCGAGGCTCAGGCGCTGATCGCCGACCTGGTCGTCGACGCGGGCGTCCTGATCTCCAACGTCGCCGGTCGCGACTGGCTGGACTACGACGCGCTCGCCGCGCGCCGCCCCGATCTGGTGCACGTCCAACTGCTGGGCCGCGCGAACGGCGGCGCCGCGGTGGACTACACCGTCAACGCCGCCATGGGGTTCCCACTCGTCACCGGACCCGTCGGAACGTCCTCCCCCGTGAACCACGTCCTCCCGGCCTGGGACATCGCTGCGGGTCTGTACACGGCCCTGGCTGTGGCGTCCGCGATCCGTCGTCGTGACGCGACCGGCCAGGGCGCGCGCATCGTGCTACCCCTCGAGGATGTTGCGCTGGCGACCGTCGGCAACCTCGGCTACCTGGCGGAAGCCCAGTTCGGCGGCCCCGACCGCGAGCGGCTCGGCACCGCCGTCTACGGCACGTTCGGCACCGACGTCGTGACCTCCGACGGCGTTCGCTTCATGCTCGTGGCCCTGACCCCGCGGCATTTCGCGGATCTGACCGGTCTGACCGGAACAACCGATGCCGTCAAGGCACTGGAAACCGCTCTCGGCGTGGACTTCCGCGACGAGGGGACACGGTTTCGGCACCGCGACACCCTGTCCAGCCTGATCCGCTCGTGGTTTCTGGAGCACACCGCGGAGGAGGCGTCCACCGCGCTGGCGTCGAGTTCGGTACTGCACGAGCGGTATCGGACGTTCCGCGAACTGGCGGCCGACCCGCTGGTCACCGACAACCCGATGTTCTCCGTGCTGGACCAGCCGCGAATCGGACCGCACCTCGCGGCCGGCCTGCCGATGTCGATCGACGGCACCCGCGCCGCGCCCCAGCCCGCACCGGCGAACGGGGATGACACCGCCGAGGTGCTCACCACGCGTCTCGGACTGAATGCCGACCGCCTCGCCGACCTCACCGCCCGCGGAGTCGTGAAGGTCGCCGCGGCGAACGCCGCAATGGACACCGCGGCAACGGCTGCACTGGACAATTCCGCCCCGACAGACACGAAGGACCACGCATGACCAGACTCGCCCAGACCCCCGGACTGACCGAGTTCCAGTCCGACATCCTCGGTGCGGTACGGACATTCGTGGACAAGGAGATCATCCCGAACGCGCAGGAACTCGAGCACTCGGACACCTACCCGCAGGCGATCGTCGACCGGATGCGGGAGATGGGCCTGTTCGGTCTGATGATCCCGGAGGAGTACGGCGGCATCGGCGAGTCGCTGCTCACCTACGCGCTGTGCGTCGAGGAGCTCGCGCGCGGGTGGATGAGCGTCTCCGGTGTCATCAACACCCACTTCATCGTCGCGTACATGATCCGCCAGCACGGCACCGAGGCGCAGAAGCAGCACTACCTGCCGCGCATGGCGACCGGTGAGGTCCGCGGCGCGTTCTCGATGTCGGAACCCGAACTCGGATCCGATGTCGCGGCGATCCGCACGCGCGCCACCCGCGACGGGGACGGCTACGTGATCAACGGCCAGAAGATGTGGCTGACGAACGGCGGCAGCTCGACCCTCGTCGCCGCACTGGTGAGAACGGACGAGGGCGCCGACAAGGCACACAAGAACCTGACGACGTTCCTGATCGAGAAGCCCGCGGGCTTCGGCGAGGTCGTCCCCGGCATCACCATCCCCGGGAAGATCGACAAGATGGGCTACAAGGGCATCGACACCACGGAGCTGGTCTTCGACGGCTACCGCGCGTCGGCCGACGACATCCTCGGCGGCACACCGGGGCTCGGGTTCGGCCACATGATGGACGGCGTCGAGGTCGGACGCGTCAACGTCTCCGCCCGCGCCTGCGGGATCGCGATCCGCGCCTTCGAACTCGCAGCCCGCTACGCCCAGCAGCGCACGACATTCGGGAAGCAGATCGTCGAGCATCAGGCGATCGCGTTCAAGCTCGCGGAGATGGCCACCAAGGTCGAGGCCGCGCACCTGATGATGGTCAATGCGGCCCGGCTCAAGGACTCCGGCGAACGCAACGACGTCGCGGCCGGGATGGCGAAGTACCTCGCCAGCGAGTACTGCGCCGAGGTGACGCAGGAGAGCTTCCGCATCCACGGTGGCTACGGCTACTCCAAGGAGTACGAGATCGAGCGGCTGATGCGCGAGGCCCCGTTCCTGCTCATCGGCGAGGGCACCAGCGAGATCCAGAAGACCATCATCAGCAAGGGCGTCCTGCGCAGCTACCGCATCTGACGCCCGCACCACGACAGAATCGAGACCCCGATGCAACGAAGCATCCTCCGACCCGAACACGACGAGTTCCGTTCCATGGTGCGCGATTTCATCGCCAAGGAGGTGGCGCCGCACCGCGAGGAGTGGGACGAGGCGGGCAACCCGCCGCGTGAGTTCTTCCACCGACTCGGTGAACTCGGCATCCTCGGAGTCCAGGTACCGGAGGAGTTCGGCGGCGGCGGCGAGTCGAGCTTCGTCTACAACAGCATCGTGTTCGAGGAGATCGCCAAGGCAGGCGTCTCGTTCGGCTCGTACACGGTGCACTGCTGCCTGATCCTGCCGTACCTGCTGGAGTACGGCAGCGACGAGCAGCGCAAGCGGTGGCTGCCCGACTTCGCCTCCGGTCACCTGATGACGGCGATCGCGATGACCGAGCCGGGCACCGGGTCGGACCTCGCCAACATCGCCACCACCGCACGCCTGTCCGATGACGGCAGCCACTGGATCGTCAACGGCGCCAAGACGTTCATCACGGGTGGCGCGACCGCCGACCTGGTGCTGACGGTGTGCCGAACCGCACCATTCGACCCGGACGACCGGCGCGCGGGCCTGTCGATCATCTGTGTCCCCACGGACGCGGAGGGATTCACCGTCGGACGCAAACTCAGGAAGATCGGCCTGCGGCAGCAGGACACCGCCGAACTGTCGTACAGCGACGTCAAGGTCCCGGTCGAGAACCTGCTCGGCGAGGAGGGGGCCGGGTTCGGCTACCTCACCCACAACCTGCCCCAGGAACGACTGAGCATCGCGCTCAACGGTGTCGCGCACGCCGAGGCCGCGATCGGACACGCCACCGCATACGTGAAGGAACGCACGGTGTTCGGCCGGCCGGTCGCGGACTTCCAGAACACCAAGTTCGTGCTGGCAGAGTGCTCCGCCGAGGTTCAGGCGGCCCGGGTCTACGTCGACCAGGCGCTGCTCGCCCTCGACGCGGGCGAACTGTCGGTGCCGGACGCGGCGCGCGCGAAGCTGTTCTGCACGGAGATGGCGGGACGCGTCATCGACAAGTGCCTGCAACTGCACGGTGGATATGGGTACATCCAGGAGTACCCGATCGCCCGCCTCTACGAGGACACCCGGGTGAGCAGGATCTACGGTGGAACGAGCGAAGTGATGAAGACCATCATCTCGAAGGACCTGGGACTTTAGACCCCTCGAGCGGGCAACGCCCACCTTTGGAGGAAGAAATGCACTCGCCGCTGGTTCCGCGTGCGACGACGCCCGAGCCCGCCACCGACGCCCTCCGCGCCGAGGTCCGCGCCTTCCTGCGCGAGCAGATCGACGCGGGCGCCTTCACCCCCGGCGTCGACACGTGGCTCACCCGATGGGATCCGGCCTTCACCCGCGCTCTCGCCCAACGCGGGTGGGTGGGAATGACCATTCCCCTCGAATACGGTGGGCATGGACGAACTTTCATGGAACGGTTCGTCGTCACCGAGGAACTGCTCGCGGTGGGAGCTCCCGTCGCCGCACAGTGGGTAGCCGACCGGCAGGCGGCGCCGTCGTTGCTCAAGTACGGCACCGAGGAGCAGAAGCGGCGGTTCCTGCCCGGAATCGCGCGCGGCGAGATCTGCTGGGCCATCGGCATGTCCGAGCCGGAGTCGGGATCCGACCTGGCGAGTGTTCGGACGAAAGCGGTCCGCGTCGACGGCGGCTGGGCGATCACCGGAACCAAGCTGTGGACGTCCGGCGCGCACCACGCGGACGCCTTCTTCGCACTCGCCCGGTCCGCGCCGCTCGACCCGGCACACCGACACGACGGACTCAGCCAGTTCATCGTGCTCCTCGACTCCCCCGGCGTCACTATCCGGCCGATCCTGTCGATGTCCGGCGATCACCACTTCAACGAGGTGCTGCTGGACAACGTCGTCGTCCCCGACGAACTGGTGCTCGGCACGATCGGTGACGGGTGGGCGCAGGTCACGTCCGAACTCGGCTACGAACGCAGCGGGCCGGAACGGTTCCTGTCCACGTTCACGCTGCTCGGTGCGACCGTCGACGAGATCGCGGCGGGCCGGATGCCCGCCGATCCGCGGGTCGGGGCCCTCGTCGGTCGGCTCGTCGGCCTGCACCACATGTCGACGGCAGTGTCGGAGGCGCTCGAGCGTCGGGAGAAAGCGGACGTCGCGGCGTCGGTCGTGAAGGTGCTCGGCACCGCCACCGAGGGAGACGTCACGGATCTCGCCGCCGAACTGAGCGACGAGGACGCCCCCGCCGCCTTCAGGGAACTGGTCGACGCGGGAGCAATGCAGCGGCCGGGATTCACCCTCCGCGGTGGAACGAGTGAGATTCTGCGCGGCGTGATCGCGCGGGGACTGGGGATGCGGTGAGCACCGAACTGGACGACCTGACCCGGATGCTCGACGACGTGTTCGAGACCGCCGGAGCTGCACCGACGTTCGATCCGGCACTGTGGAAGACCCTCGCCGAACTGGGGCTGACCCGGCTGACCGCGCCCGAGACCGGCGGAGGCTGGGCCGAAGCCGCTGTCCTGCTCGCCGCCGCGGGCGCGAGTGCGGCGCCCGTCCCGATCGCCGAGAACGACCTGCTCGCGGGCTGGCTCGCCGATTCCGCGGGACTGGACCCGGCCCCGACCGACGCGGTACGCACCGTCGCCGTTCTCGGCTCGGACGGGGTGGCGCGGCATGTTCCGTGGGCTCGGAACGCGGACCAGCTGGTGTTGTTGTGGCCGAGCGGCCACGGCTGGTGCGTGGGACAGGTGACGCGCGGCGACGTCGAGTTCACCGAGGGCGCCAACCTCGCAGGCGAACCCCGCGACCGGGTCACCGTCGACCCGGCCACCCTCTCCGGTGTCGCGACCCCGGGCACCATTGCCCGCGAACTGCACCTGCGGGGCGCGCTGGCCCGCGCACTGACGATGACCGGGGCATCGGCACGGGTGCTCGACATCGTCGTCGCGCACACCACCACCCGCACGCAGTTCGGGCGTCCCGTGGCGGCATTCCAGGCGGTGCAGCATCTCGTGGCCGACATCGCCACCCACGACGCGCTGGGCCGCGCCGCCACCGAGGCCGCGGCCACCGCGGTCCTGCGGCACGGATTCGATTCCGTCACCACAGAGTTCGCGATCGCTGCGGCCCGTTCCTGCACGGGTCACGCCGCCGCCACCATCGTCCGGAACGCGCATCAGGCGATGGGCGCGATCGGTTTCACCGCCGAACACGACCTGCACCGGTTCACGAACCGGTTGCTGTCGTGGCGCGGCGAGTACGGCTCGTTGCGATCCTGGGACGACACACTCACCAGCGCCGCCGCCGTCGCGGGCGGAGATGGCCTGTGGGAGTTGATCAGCGGCTGATCTCGTCGATCAACGACCAGGCGAGCGCCGTCTCGGTGTCGAGCGTGGCGCCGGTGACGCACAGCCAGTAGGCACGGTGCCGCCCGATCCGTCGCGGGATGCCGACGCAGCCGCCTGCCCCGGGGATCAGTCCCATCGACACCTCGGGCAGCCGGAACACGGTGCCCGGCGCGGCGACGATGCGGGAGGCGAAGGCGGGCACCTCGATGCCCGCTCCGACACAGCTGCCGTGCACGTGGACCTCGACGCGGTCGGCGAGCGCGGCGACCGGTCGCGCGGCCCCGGCCCTCGTCCGGATCAGGTGGGCGGTCCCCAGGTCGGAAGTGGTGCCGAACTCGTCGAGGTCGCCGCCCGCCGAGAACACCGGGCCCGCACCGTCGAGCAGGACGGAGGCAATGGTGTCATCGGCCAGCGCGAGGCGCAGCGCCTCGACGAGACCGTCGCGGACCTCGGCGCCGTAGGCGTTGCGGCGTTCCGGCCGGTTGAGGGTGATGTGCAGGCGGTCGCCCTCCCGCTCGACGAGCACCGGCTGCTGCGGGGACGGCGGCGGCAGCGGCCGTGGCCCGCGCGCCACCAGCCACCGGCGGAACCCGGGTGTCCCGAGAAGTGTGGAATATCCGAGGGATTCGACGTCGAGAGCCTCCGGGACCGACAGCGTTTCCGATGCCCGGAGCACGTGCGCGAGGACCATCGCCGCGTGCTCCTGGTCCGCGACGGCACCCACCAGGTCGTCCAGTGCCGACACGGGATCGGGCGTGCCGACCACCGGCGTCTGCGACGCCGATGCGAGCGGGGCGACGGTGGTGTCGAGGGCCGCGGCAACCGCGAGTTGTTCGGGCGTGAGCGGCTCCGGTCGGGTGCGGAGCCCGACCAGCAGGCGCACCGGGGTACGTGCCCGGTCCACGGCGCGTGCGGCGGTGTCCGCGTCGACGTCGGCGTCGAGGTCAACGACGACCAGCGGCTCGTCGACCGCGGCGTCGTCGGTGAGCAGCGGCAGATCGGCTGCCCCGTCGGCGAGCGCGGCAGGGGTGACGACAAACAGGCCCATCGCCTCAGCCTGCCAGACGATCGCGCCGTTCCGGGCAGTCCCACCTGCACGACAACGGTCCCCCGGCAGCGGGCGGTGCCCGCCGTACGATCGGGCTGTGCCCGCTGCCGAGACTCCCCCGTCCCGCCGGGTACGTGACTGGGCGGAGTCCGGTGTCGCGGCGCTCACCGGTCGCCCCGACGGGCCACCGCTCGTGCCGCCCGGGGATGCCGCGACCGTCGCCCGCGATCTCGCCGCCCACGTGGCCGCCGCGGCAACACTCGCCGGCCGCACCCTCGACATCGACGGTGCGGGTGTGCTGTCGGAGCGGGCGGCGTTCACCGGCAGATCGCGGCGCGGCGACGTGACCGTCGGCGGCAGCGGCAGGCTGCTCCGCACGGCCGACGGCTGGGCTGCGGTGTCCTGCGCCCGTCCCGACGACCCGGCGCTGCTGGGGGCGCTCATCTCCGCAGAGGTGGACCCGGCAGATCCGTGGCCCGCGGTGACGGCGTGGCTGGCGTCCCACTCGGGTGCCGAACTCGCCGATCGCGCGGAGATGCTCGGGATCGCCGCGGCTCCCGTGCAGCCGCCCACCCCGCCGGAGCCGCGGCCCCTCGCTCCCCCGCGGTCGATGGACGGACTGCTCGTCGTGGACTTCGGGTCGCTGTGGGCGGCGCCGCTGTGCGCGCACCTCCTCGGTCTCGCGGGGGCGCGGGTGGTGAAGGTCGAGACGCCGTCGCGCCCGGACGGCGCGCGCCGTGGCAGTCCCGACTTCTACGCACTGCTGCACGGCGGTCACGAATCCGTCTGCCTCGACCCCGGCGCGCCCGCCGACCGAAGGGCGCTGGCCGAACTGGTGGCCGCTGCGGACGTTGTCGTCGAAGCGTCCCGGCCGCGCGCGCTGGCCGGGTTCGGGCTCGACGCGGACGCGGCGGCAGCCCGCGGAGCGGCCTGGCTGTCGATCACCGCGGCCGGACGGTCCAGTGGCCGTGTCGGTTTCGGAGACGATGTCGCCGCGTCCGCGGGCCTCGTGGCTACGGATGCGGACGGGCCGATGTTCGTGGGCGACGCGTTCGCCGACCCGTTGACCGGGCTGACCGCGGCCGCGCTCGCCTGCTCCGCCGATGCGCAGGGGCGGCTGATCGAGGTGTCCATGACCGACGTCGTCGCGGCGACGCTCACGGATACCGCCGCAGGCACTGCGCCCCCGGGCACCGGCACGGTCGCGGCGCGCCGGGACGGCGGCCGTTGGGTCGTGGACGCGGAAGACGGGGTGGTCGAGATCGCCCTGCCCCGGCCCCGTTCGGCGGCAGGCGCCGCACCCGAACTCGGACGGGACACGAACGCTGTCCTGCGTTCCCTCGGCATCGCGACCGCGGGGGTGTCGACGCTGTGACCGCCCCGCTGCTGATCGTGAACGCCGAAGTGGACGGCATCTCCGGTATCGATGTCCGGATCGAACGGGGCCGGGTCACCGCCGTCGGCCCCGACCTGCCGCGCGAGCGCGCCGACCTGCTCGGCGCGAAGGGCGGTGCGCTGATCCCCGGCCTCACCGACCACCACCTGCACCTGCACGCGATGGCCGCGGACGCCGCGTCGACGCGGTGCGGCCCACCTGCGGTCCGCACCGCGGACGACCTCCACGCGGCGCTGGCTGCGGCGACCGGCGACGCCGCCGGATGGGTCCGGGGCGTCGGCTACAGCGAATCCGTTGCCGGCGACCTGGATGCCGTTGCCCTGGACCGCATCTGCGCGGACCGCCCGGTTCGGATCCAGCACCGCAGCGGGGCGATGTGGATGCTCAACTCGGCGGCCGTCGCGGCGACCGGGCTGGCGTCCGGAGACCATCCGGGCGTCGAACGGGACGGCGCGGGCATCCCGACCGGCCGGGTGTGGCGCGCGGACGACTGGCTGCGCACCCGCCTGCCCACCGCGCAGCCCCCGTCGCTCACCGCGATCGGTGCCCGGTTGGCGGGCTTCGGGATCACGTCCGTCACGGATGCGACGCCGGACCTGCGACCCGAGTCGCAGCAGGCGATCGTCGACGCGACGGCGTCCGGCGCCCTCCCCCAGCGCGTGCACCTGCTGGGCGCTCCCCTGACCGGCCCCGACGTCACGTCCCCTCGACTGACGGTGGGCCCCTACAAGATCGTGATCGCCGACTCCGGTCTGCCCGAACTGTCCGCACTCGCGGACACGATCGCGGCCGCGCACGCCGTCGGCCGTCCCGTCGCGGTGCACTGCGTGAGCCGCGAGGCCCTGCTGATCCTGCTCGTCGCGCTCGACGACGTCGGCACGATCCCCGGGGATCGGATCGAACACGGCGCGTTGGTTCCCCGTGAAACACTCACGCGTATAAGAGCTCTCGGGCTGCGGATCGTCACCCAACCCGGGTTCCTCTGCGACCGGGGCGACGACTACCTGCGCGACGTCGACCCGGTCGACCTGCCGGACCTGTACCGGTGCCGGTCGCTCGTCGACTCGGACATCCCCCTCGCCCTGTCCAGTGACGCACCCTACGGACCGCTGGACCCCTGGCGGGTGATGGCCGCGGCCGTGGACCGTCGGGCCCGCACCGGCGCGGTCGTCGGCGCACGCGAGCGGCTCACCGCAGCGGAGGCGCTGAACGGCTACCTCGCGCCCGCAACCGACCCGGGCGGTGCGCCGCGCCGCGTCGCGATGGGCGCCGCCGCGGACCTGGTGCTGCTACACGGTCCGCTCGCCGATGTGCTGACGGCGCCATCCGCCGACGCCGTGCGACGCACCTGGACTCACGGCGACGCCGACGCGCTCGGCCGCTGAACCCCAGATGGTTTACTGAGTGGACGACGTCCGGGCGAGGCGGACGCACTGGCGGGAGGGCACCGGTGGCCGACAAGACGTTTGCGCCGGTCTTTCACTCCCCCAGCGCCGCCACCAGGCCGATCCGGACGCCGAAGACCGCCGAGATCGTCGCGAACACACTGCGCAAGATGATCATCGACGGGGCGCTGAAGGATGGCGACCACCTACCCCACGAAGCCGATCTGATGGACCGATTCGCCATCAGCAGGCCGACATTGCGGGAAGCGATCCGCGTACTCGAATCCGACGGCCTCGTTGCGGTCCGGCGCGGATCACGATCCGGCGCCCGCGTGTGCGTCCCCGGCCCCGAGGTCGTGGCCCGGCCCGCGGCACTGCTGATGGAACTGTCCGGTACGACGGTCGCCGACCTGTTCGTGGCCCGCGAGGCCGTCGAACCCGACGCGGCCCGCGTCCTCGCGGTGGCGGGCACCGACGAGGACTTCGACGAACTGGCCCGGATGGTCGAGGAGGACCTGCCCGCGTCCTACGCGTCGAAGACGCTGGTCGCGGGACTGTCGGCGTTCCACCTGCGGGTGGTTCAACTGTCCGGCAACGCACCGCTCGCGATCACCGCGGGGATGCTCTTCGAACTGACCCGGCACGACACCGGCCCCGCGGCCCTCGAGACGTCCGAGGACCGTGAGCTGTACGCGGCGAACCTGAAGCTCGCGGTCCGCTCCTGTCGCCGCCTGATCCGCCTACTACGCGCCCGCGACGCCGACGGCGCCTTCTCGCACTGGCGCAAGCACGTCGTCAACGCGCGCCCCTTCCTCATCGACGGACGCGACGAGGAAGAGGTCCGGGACGCACCGAACTGATTCGTCCGGGCCTCAGGCGAACAGCGCCGTGAACCGCCAGTCCAGCACCGGCGCAGGCTCGGCGCCGGCCCGGTGCACGTGCACGATCGACCTCAGGTCGAGGGTGCCGCCACCCCCGGACAGCGGCGTCGCCGACACGACATACAGGTCGCTGGTGAGGGTGTCGCCCTCCGCGACGGGTCCGGTGTGATCGCACGAGTGCCAACCGAGGACCGTGACCAGGTTCGGCAGGGCGCGCGCGGCCTGCCCGAGCGCGACGCCGATCGTGTGCCCGCCGTAGACGAGTCGGCCTGCGGCACCGACCCGCTCGTCGTGGTGGGTGGCGGCGATGTTGAGCGTCAGCCTCGCGAGCTCCGGCGCGCTGGTGACGACGTCACCGCTGGAGGTGAATCGAGTTCCGGCCAGGTCGGCGTCGAAATGTGCTCCGGGAACCCGATTTCGGAAGGCAGTCAGGTCGATACCCTCGGGGGTCGACCAGTCGGGCCTCCCACCCGAACCGATCGCGGACAGGTCGTCGGAGCGGACCGCGGTCGCCGGATCGACCCCTGGACGCACCGGCAGCATCGCGCAACGGTGGAAGTCGAGGACCGTGCGATCGTCCTGGTCGACGGTCGTCATCCGCAGCGCC
Organism: Rhodococcus sp. Q; assembly: GCF_005503035.1. NCBI lineage: Bacteria > Bacillati > Actinomycetota > Actinomycetes > Mycobacteriales > Nocardiaceae > Rhodococcus > Rhodococcus sp. Q. Next base: position 6,961 of record NZ_SCOY01000031.1, on the reverse strand, counting down.
GCAAGTCCCGTCGCGGCGCGGCCTGGCTTGACCGAGTTGCTCTTGAGTCCGACCACCTCGGTGGTGGTCCGCAGGGTGTCGCCGATCAGCGGCAGACGATGCAGCCGCAGTCCGCGATAGAAGAGGTTCGCCTTCACGTGGTGGGTCGCCAGGGTGGACTGACCGATCGCGACGTCGGTGACCAGGCCCGGATGCGCGAGTGGTCCGCCCGCGACGGCCGTCGACAGGTGGGCGTCGAGCGGCAACCGCAGCCGGTCTCCGAGGATCGCGTGGTGTGCGGCGGCGAGCCCGTCGGTGAGGGTGACGGCGGGCGCGGTGTCGAAGACCTGCCCGACGTCCAGTTCGTCGAAGTAGGGTCCGCCGACGGCGACGGTGCGGGTGAACTCGGGTTCGGTCACAGGTCAGGCTCCGATCTGGGCGAGGGTGCGGCGGGCCGCGACGGCGACGGCCTCGTCGAGCATCCGGCCGTCGAGAAGTGCTGCGCCCGCACCGCGTTCGGCGGCGTCGTCGAGCACCTCGAGAACGCGGCGGGCGTGCTCGATCTGCGTGGCGGTCGGGGTGAACGTGTCGATGGTCGTGGCGATCTGCGCGGGGTGGATGACCCACTTGCCGTCGAACCCGAGGTCGGCGGTCCAGTGCGCGGCGCGTCGGAACTCCTCGTCGTCGGCGGTCCCGAGGTGCGGCCCGTCGATCGCCTGCACGCCGGCGGCGCGCGCGGCGTGCAGAATCCGATCCTGGACGTAGAGCCACTGCCACGGCGGCGCGGTCGCCGAACGACCCAGTGCGGCACCAAGATCCGCGTAGCCGATGATCACCGAGTCCACTCGCGGACCACGGACGATCTCACCGATGTTCTCGACACCTGCGGGTGTTTCCACCAGTGCCTGGACGCGAACGTCGCCGCCGGCAGGCAGTCCGTCGGCCGCGGCCGTCAAAGGTGCGGCCGACTCGACCTTGGGGATCACGATCGACGCCAGCCCGGTTGCCGCTGCCACGGCGGCGAGGTCGGCGGTGAACCACTCGGTGTCGGGCCCGTTCACCCGCACCGAAACGGTGCGGTCGCGTCCGAACTCGGCGGCGAGCGCGACGACGAGGTCGCGGGCCGCGCCCTTCTCTGCCGGGGTCACGGCGTCTTCGAGGTCGAGGACCACCTCGTCGGCCTGCGAGGCGAGCGCCTTACGGGCCTTGCGGTCGTCGGAGCCGGGCGCAACCAGCGCTGCTCGGCGGCGTACTGCTTTCACGGTTGGTCCCTCACGTTCGGCAGGCATTGCGGTACGTGCAGCCATTGACATTTGTATCACCCCTCCACGAATATGGCCGTACAAAGTTGCCCCAGCAAGCCGCCCGCTGATCGTGAGGACGCCGTGAGCCACAACCTGAACGCCGAAGAAGCCTTCCTGGTCAGAACGGTGCGCGAGTTCGTCGACCGCGAGGTGAAGCCGAGGGTGCAGGAGGTCGAGCACGCGAACGACTACCCCGAGCAGTGGATCGACCAGATGAAGAAGATCGGCATCTACGGTCTCGCCATCGACGAGGAGTACGGCGGCGCACCGGTGTCGATGCCCTGCTACGTGCAGGTGACCGAGGAGTTGGCCCGCGGCTGGATGACGCTGTCGGGAGCGATGGGCGGGCACACCGTCGTCGCGAAGCTGATCGGACTGTTCGGCACCGAGGAACAGAAGCAGAAGTATCTGCCGCGGATGGCAACCGGCGAGGTCCGCGCGACGATGGCGTTGACCGAACCGGGCGGCGGCTCCGACCTGCAGGCCATGTCGACCAACGCCAAGCGCGACGGCGACGACCTCGTCATCAGCGGCGCGAAGACGTGGATCACCAACGCACGACGGTCCGGTGTCATCGCCCTGCTGTGCAAGACCGATCCGGCAGCGACGCCGCGCCACAAGGGGATCTCCATCGTGCTCGTCGAGCACGGGCCCGGACTGACCGTCTCGCGGGACCTGCCCAAACTCGGCTACAAGGGCGTCGAGAGCTGCGAGCTGTCCTTCGACAACTACCGGATCCCGGCCACTGCCATTCTCGGAGGCGAACCCGGCAAGGGCTTCGGGCAGATGATGAAAGGCCTCGAGACCGGCCGTATCCAGGTCGCGTCCCGCGCGCTCGGCGTCGCGGCCGCCGCACTGGAGGACTCGCTCGCCTACGCACAGCAGCGCGAGAGTTTCGGGCAGCCGATCTGGAAGCACCAGTCCATCGGCAACTATCTCGCCGACATGGCCACCAAACTCACCGCCGCCCGGCAGCTCACGCGCTACGCCGCCGAGAAGTACGACGCCGGCGAACGCTGCGACATGGAAGCGGGGATGGCGAAGCTCTTCGCGTCCGAGGCGGCAATGGAGATCGCGCTCAACGCGGTCCGAATCCACGGCGGCTACGGCTACTCCACCGAGTACGACGTCGAACGCTACTTCCGGGACGCCCCACTCATGATCGTCGGGGAGGGCACCAACGAGATCCAGCGGAACGTCATCGCCGGACAGTTGGTCTCGCGGGGCGGGATCTGACCGGTCACGAACCCGGCGACCGGTTCAGGAACCGGTCGCCGACGAGGACCGGAACGGACCGGCTTGCATCGACCTCCGCCGCCACCACGACGTCGGATCGATAGCCGGAGGCGATGAGTTCCCTCCCGGAGGCGCACCGCTCCAGCGCCTCCCCCACCCGACCGGAGACCGCGAGCCATGTCGCCGACGCCGTCTCGGCCTCCGGCGAGGGATCCAGATCGGGCCGGAGCGCGATCAGTTTCGCGATCACCGCGCCCGAACCCCACACGTCCTCGGCAGCGGGCCGCAGGGTTCCGTCGGGCCAGCGCTCACCGGCGGCGATCACGGCGATCGCCGTTCCGCCGACGTGTTTTTCGGCGATCCACGATGCAACGGCGGCCGCGTTCCGCAACGCGGCCCCGACGCAGACCCCCGACGCGGCGGCCAACGAATGCGCAATCGAGGAGCCGTTCGGTGACGGCAGGACCAGCCGCTCCAGCACGCCGGCCGAACGGACGGTGCCGGGCGACAGGCTCACCTCGCCGTCGGCCGCCGCGTGTCTGCCGACAGCGAGCACCGCGTCGCGGTCGGCCGCATACCCACCCGCCGAATCGTCCTGCCACCGATAGGGATACACCTCGGTCCCCCTGTCCGCGGCAACCGACAGGGTGGTGGTGAACGACAGCACGTCGACCACCACCGCGACACCGGCGTCGGAGCCGACGGCAGATGCCCCGGTCAGACCCCAGTCGAACCGGATGGAGTGGTCACGCTGCTGATGGGCGGGGTTCATTCGGTCACTCTCACACGACGACACACCCGGCCGGGACAACTGGCATCACCCGGAGTCGAATCCACGCTACGAGGTGGGGCGCTCCAGGTTCGCCAGCCGCACCTGGCCACGCGCGACGAGCTTGCCGTCCTCACCGGTGAGGGTGACGGCCCACAACTGCTGGGTGCGCCCGCGATGGATCGGCAGCGCCTCCGCTGACAGGGTGCCCTCACTGACCGCGCGGAGGAAGTCGGTGTTGTTGTTGACGCCGACGACGGTGCGGCCGGGGCCCGTCCAGTACTCGGAACCGCCGATGCTCGCGAGGGTCTCGACGATCGCGCAGTACACGCCGCCGTGCACGATGCCGAACGGCTGATGATGCTCCGGACCGAGCACCACCGTCGCCGCGACTCGCTCGGGTCCGCTGTCGGTGATGGTGAAGCCGAGGTGGTCGTTGAATCCTGCTGCCATGCTGCTTCTCCTCAATCTCGCTGTCCCACCTGCACTGTCGCCGCGGGATCAGAGGTACCGAATCAGACGTACCGAGTCAGGTGTTCTGGGCCCTGCCCCGGTCGATGACGGCGGCGCGTCGCTCGGCAACGGTAGACGGCTGGAAGCCCGCCATCCAGGCCCGGGATGTCGCCTGCTCGACCGCCAGCGCCGGATCCAGCAGATGCGACTCCGCGTCGCGGTAGGAGCGCAGAAGCGTCCGCACGCCCGGCTGATCGTTGCCCGCGACCGCGGCGGCGACCTCCAACGCGGCGGGCAGAAGACGCTCGTGCGGCACGACCTCGGTGACCAGGCCGACGCGCAACGCTTGCTCGGCATCGACGAAGTTCCCCGACAGGCTCATCCTGCGGGCGAAACCGGGGCCGACGGCAGCGGGCAGTCGGGCCGTCAGTCCCCACCCGGGCAACACCCCGACCCGGGCGTGCGTGTCCGCGAAACGCGCGCGCTCGGACGCGATCAGGAAGTCGCACGCGAGGGCCAGTTCGAGGCCACCGGTGATCGCAGCACCGCCGACGGCGCCGATCAGCGGCTTGGTCAGCGGGCGCCACGGATGCCCGACCGGGATGTCGGCATCGACGATGTCCAGGTTGTCGGCGTTCGACCCCAGTTCCCGCAGGTCCAGTCCGGCGCAGAACGCAGGATCGGTGCCGGTGAGGACCACCACGTCGACGGCGTCGTCGGCGTCCGCGGCGGCGAGAGCTGCGCGGAGGTCACGGATCAGCGCCGCCGACAATGCGTTTCGCGCTTCCGGCCGGTTCAGGGTGAGGACGCGGACACGGCCGTGCTGCGCGGTGAGGAGGATCTGGTCGGGCATCGGGCGCCTCCAGGGGTTCACGGACGATTGTCCGATCAGCTTACATAACGCTCGCTCAGTTGATGGGCATGGTTTCGCGCACGAGTTCCCGATGAACGCCGACAGCGCACGGGACTGTCGCCCCGTGCGCCGCCTGTGGTGCCTGCGCAGTCGCCGTCAGACGTCCGCGTCGACGGTGCCGAGCGAGAGGGAGGGCGCGCCCGCGAGCAGCGGGCCGAGGTCGGTGATGGCGCCTTCGCCCGCGCGGAACTTGCGGTACTCGGCGTCGTGCTCTGCCGACTCCCAGGTCTCGATGAAACGCCAGGTGTTCGGGTCCTGCGCGTCGACAACGGAGTCCACGCGGACGCAACCGGGGAATGCCCGGGTCTCCTTGAGCACACGGCTCATGACCTCACGTGCCGCGTCTGCCGCCTCCGGCTTGAAGGTCAACTGCAGAATTGCGATTACCGCCATTGTTCACTCCTCGATGTCATCCTCCGCGAAAACTGTTGCCGCGGTTGAATACCGACACTACGGGCGCGATACGGCCCGTGTCACGCACGAATTTGTGCAGCGAGGTTCGGGTGCCTATTCGATGCCCCGGACCACCGAGAAGATCAGGAAACCGGCCGCGGCCAGAACCAGAACGGGCTGCCGGAGCATCAGCGCGGGCGCCAGGAGGACGAGCGCGTAGGGGACGTAACCGAACCGCGACGGGGTCCGCGTGACCGCCGGTCCCGGCAGGTCGGGCGCGGCGCTGCGCAGGAACTCCGGTACGCGTGGGCGCCTGCGTCGGGTACCGAGGTACGCGAGCCCCGCGCCGACGAGCAGAACGAGTGCGACGGGAAAGAACCACGCCACCAGGTCAGCGGCGGCGAACGAGAAGTAGCCGGCGACGAGTGCGATCGGCAGGAGAAGCCACACGAGGCGACGACGCGCAGGCTGTGGCAGCGGCGCCGCGAGCTCCGGAAGATCGGTGAAGAGTACGGCCAGGTCGTGATTGGTGCGGGCCGCCTCCACGAGCGCGCAGCGATCCCCGAACTCGGCGAGCGACAAGCGCCCTTCACCGAGGTGCCGGGTCAGGAGCTCGACCGCCTGCTCGCGTTCGAAAGTCCCGATGCGGGTGTCGGGGAGTTCGGCCATGTCACCAGCGTAGGCGCTGCGCGCTCGTGCGGGTGTGGTGGTCCGGAGACCACCACACCCGCACGAGCAGCGTGCTGCTTGCTGCTACTTCAGTTCGGCGAGGACGGTGCCCTGCGTGATCGCGGCACCCGGCTCGACAGCCAACCCCGTCACCACACCGGCCTTGTGCGCGGTGACCGGGTTCTCCATCTTCATCGCCTCGAGGACCACGATCAGATCGCCCTCGGCGACCTCCTGACCCTCCTCGACAGCAACCTTGACGACGGTGCCCTGCATCGGCGCGGTCACCGCGTCACCCGAAGCGGCACCGCCGCCGCCGCCACCACGCTTACGGGACTTCGGCTTGCGGGTGATCGCCCCGACCCCCGGAGCGGCGGTCCCGACCGAGAACTGACCCGGCAGCGACACCTCCACCCGACGCCCACCGACCTCGACGACCACCTTCTGCCGCGGCAGGGTCTCCTCGTCGTCGGCGACCGCACCGGCACCGGCGTACGGCTCGATGACGTTGTCCCACTCGTTCTCGATCCACTTGGTGTAGACCTCGAAGCCCTCACCGTCCCCGACGAACGCCGGGTTCTCCACGATGTGCCGGTGGAACGGCAGCACCGTCGCCAGGCCGTCGACCTCGAACTCGGCGAGCGCCCGCGCGGCACGCTGCAACGCCTGCTCACGGGTTTCGCCGGTGACGATCAGCTTGGCGAGCATCGAGTCGAACTGGCCGCCGATCACATCGCCCTGCACGACACCGGAGTCGACACGCACACCGGGGCCGGTCGGCTCCTTGTACACACTGATGGGGCCCGGTGCGGGCAGGAACCCGCGGCCGGCGTCCTCACCGTTGATGCGGAACTCGAAGCTGTGTCCACGCGGGGTGGGGTCCTCGGTGATGGTGAGCTTCTCACCGTTGGCGATGCGGAACTGCTGACGCACCAGGTCGATGCCCGCGGTTTCCTCGGTGACGGGGTGCTCGACCTGCAGGCGGGTGTTGACCTCCAGGAAGGAGACGGTGTCACCCTGCACCAGGTATTCGACGGTGCCGGCGCCGTAGTAGCCGGCTTCCTTGCAGATCGCCTTCGCCGAGTTGTGGATCCGGTCCCGCTGATCGTCGGTGAGGAACGGGGCCGGTGCCTCCTCGACGAGCTTCTGGAAGCGGCGCTGCAGCGAGCAGTCGCGGGTGCCGGCGACGACGACGTTGCCGTGCTGGTCGGCGATGACCTGCGCCTCGACGTGGCGGGCCTTGTC
>NZ_SCOY01000030.1:0-59749 GCF_005503035.1 Rhodococcus sp. Q | reverse complement strand
TTCGCCTTAGTTACGTGGGCTCGGTGATGTGTATAAGACACTGGACGACCACCGTGGAACCCACGACCACGACGGCCGAGCCGACGACCACCACCGTCGAGCCGACGACCACGACCGCCGAGCCGACGACGACGACGGTCGAACCCACCACCACAACCGTCGAACCGACGACCACCACCGTCGAACCCACCACCACCGTGGAGCCGACCACCACCACCGTCGAGCCGACCACCACGACCGAACCCACCACCACCGTCGAGCCGACGACCACCGTGGAACCCACGACCACGACGGCCGAGCCGACGACCACCACCGTCGAGCCGACGACCACGACCGCCGAGCCGACGACGACGACGACGACGGTCGAACCCACCACCACAACCGTCGAACCGACGACCACCACCGTCGAACCCACCACCACCGTGGAGCCGACCACCACAACGGCCGAGCCGACCACCACGACCGTCGAACCGACCACGACCACAGCCGAGTCGACGTCGACGTCGACGACGCAACGTGCCGACGGGGAGCGGCCCAGCGGCGGCAACGACACCCGAGGCGATGCGGGCGACGAGCCGACTCCGCCGTCCGGCCCGGAGTCCGCCGCGCCCGAGCAGCCGAGCGAGTCCGACCAGCCGACCGCACCCGAACAGACCACTGCACCCGAACCGCTCTCGCCGGACGAGGCGGCGGGTGATGATCAGGGGATGGACGAGCGCGACAACCGCACCGATGCGGCAGCGGAGCCCGCCGCCGTATCCGACAGCGCATCGACGGCGGCGCGGTCGGAATCGACCGCGGGTGCGGCAACGTACGCTGCGCCGTCGCAGCCGGATGTGGCATTGGCGTCGGCGTCGCGCCCGGGTGGCGACGTCGGCGCGGCAACCGCAGGCGTGACAGCAGTTCTGGCTGCCGCCGGTGCGACGGGGTTCATGAGTTTCCGGAGTGCACGCGCAACTCGCTTGCGTCTGGATCGCGCGCGGGCGGAGTTCCTGGAGCCGCGGCCGTGACCGCCTCCCGCACCGAGTCGGCGCGCGGTGACGGGTCGCGTCCGGTCCGCGATCATCGCCGCGTCCTGGCTGCGGTCGACGCCGTCCTGGACATGGCTGCGCAGACGCATGCGGTGACGATCGAGGACATCGTCCAGTCGTTGGCCGACAGGCGTCGTCGTCCGATCGAGATCGTGTACGAGGATCTGGGTCCCGGGGTGTGGGGACAGCGCCGCGAGTTCGCCGATCACGATCGGATCGTGCTCGCGCGTAGCCTGCCGAGTGTGACGAGAACCCTTGCCCACGAAGTCGGACACATCGTTTTCCGCCACCCTGGTGCTGCAGCCAAGGAGGCGACTCTCGCGGCCGACGACGACCTGATCGCGTACATGCTCAGCCAGCGATCGTCGGGCTCGGCCGATCCGGATCGCGAGGCACTGCACGAGTGGGAGGCGGAGGCATTCGCGGTCCGACTGTTACAGCGACTCGGCCAGTTCGACCGCGGTGACGACTGGCGTCCACTGCTCTGCTTCGACGAGGCTCTCGGGTGATCACCTGGGTTGTCGCGCTGCTGTGTTCGACGGCGGTGGGTGCTCGCATCGGCCGGTTGACCGTTCGTCCTCCGTCCCTGGCGCGGATCGCGATCGCGATCGCGGCGGTGACGTTGACGGTGGCGGCGACGGTGCGGACGACGACCATGACCGAGTTGCTGGACGGCTCCAGCGACGGTGTGGCCGCGACGGTGTTCGAATTGTGCCTGGTGCTGTTCGCCGCGACGACCGCGTTGATCGCGACTGCGTCGCTGACGGTGTTGAGCACGCGCCCGCAGTGGCCACTCGCGGCTGCGTCCGCGTTGGTCGCGGGGGTGGTCGTCGTTGTGGAACTGATGTCCGCCCACCACAGTCCGGTCACGTCCGCCTATCTGGTCGTCGCGTCGCTGTTCGCGACCGGAGTGTCGGTGCGGTACATCCGCTGGAACCCGCTCGGGCGGGCGATCGGGCTGTACAGCGCGGGACTGGTTGTGATTGCGGCGATGTGCGCGGTGAACCTCGCGACGGCCGTCGACGATCACGTCTCACCCCGGTCGGCGTGGTGGTCGCTCGCGGTGATACTCGTCAGCGCCGGCTGCTCGTCGGTGATGATCGAGGCATGGGCGCGAGCACGCCTCGATCTGCGCCGGACCAGGACGGTGTGGACGATGTTGACCACGGCGCATCCAGAACTGCTCGACAGCGACTACAAGTCCGTGACGACGACGCTGACGGCCGACGATCGGGTGTCTCAGATCCTCGACGGCCTGTACCTGCACGCGGGTGCCGGACTGATCACCCGTGGTGCGTCCGAACCACCCACGGAGATGTCGACACAGGCGGATGCGGTCGCCGGCTGGCTGCATCGCACTGCGGTCGAAGTCGAACCGTTCGATCCGGGGTGGCTGGGCACACCGGAGAGCGTGACGGATCGGCAGTGGATCCTCGCGGTCTGTACGGCGTACGACCGCCCGCGCAGACGCGCCGCCACCACTGCCGGGGTGTAACCGGCAGGGTGTTGTGCGTTACCCTGCCTCCGCGATGACCATGCTCGGCAGAACTTCGATGACGCTCGCCCCGACGCCGACGCGCCGCGGGGTGAGGGGCTGCGCCGTTGCCGCTGTCGCGGTCGGCCTGCTCGTCCTGGTCGGTGCCCCCGCGGCGGCGCAGCAGCCGCCGGACGGCGTACCGCCCACCAGCGCACCCTTCATGACCCCGAACACGGACTCGTGCCCGAACCGGTCTGTGCCACCGCCTGCGATCGATCTCTCCGAGGTTCCGGCCCCGGGGCAGACGGCGCCGGCCCCGCTTCCCGTCCCGTCGGATGTCGTCGGCGGCGGAGACCTCGACGAGTGCGGTGTGGTGACCGCCGAGAACACTCCCCCGCTACCCGCGGACATCTCCGCGACCGGGTGGGTGCTGGCCGACCTCGACACCGGTGAGGTGCTCGCGGCGAAGGATCCGCACGGCCGCTATCGACCGGCGAGCACGATCAAGATGCTGCTGGCGCTCGTCGCGCTCGACGAGCTGGACCTCGATGCCACGGTGACGGCCACCGCCGAGGACGCCGCCATCGAGGGCAGCGCGGTGGGCCTGGGCAAGGGCGGGGTGTACACGAACCGGCAGTTGCTGCAGGGGCTGGTGATGGCGTCGGGCAACGACGCCGCCCATGCGCTGTCCACCCAGCTCGGCGGAGACGCCGAGACAGTGCGGAAGATGAACGAACTCGCCGTGGCGCTCGGCGCCCACGACACGCGCACAGCCACACCCTCCGGACTCGACGGACCCGGAATGTCCACGTCCGCTTACGATCTCGCATTGATCTACCGCGCGGCGATGCGCAACGACACGTTCGCCGAGATGATCCGGACACAGACGGTGGATTTCCCGGGGTTTCCCGAGGACCCCGCCGATCCGACCGACACCCCGCGCCCCGGTTTCGCGCTGTCCAACGACAACAGGCTGCTCTACAACTACGACGGCGCACTGGGCGGGAAGACCGGCTACACGGACGACGCCCGGCAGACGTTCGTCGCCGGGGCGGATCGCGGCGGACGACGGCTGGTGGTGACGCTGGTGAAGGCGGACGTCGAACCGATCCGCCCGTGGGAGCAGGCCGCGCGACTCCTCGACTACGGCTTTGCCCTCCCCGAATCGACGTCGGTGGGTGCCCTCGTCGAACCCGGCAGCGTGTCCTCAGACGAAGCGGAGTCCACCGGTTCCGTCACCGTTGCAGCGCCGCCTGCGGGCGCGAGTCCGGTGTCCGCGGCGGGCGCAGCCACGCACTCCTCGGGTGGCGCGTCGACCACAACGATCGTCGCGGTGGGCGGCGGGATCATCGCCGTGCTCGTCGCGTCGGCCGCTGTTGTTCAGGGCCGCCGACGGCGCTAGGCGACGCCCCGTCAGCGCTTGGCTCGGCGGCGCCGCAGCAGCCCACCGATCCCGAGCGTCGCGGCGACGCCCGTCCCGACCAGGACCGTCGCCTCGGCGAACGTGGTGCGCCTCGCGGGCGCAGGCGCGGCCACCTCGATCACGGCCGGCTCGGGCGGCGGCACGAACGCGCGGGCCTCGTTGTCGTGGGACGTCGCCGCCCACGCTGTCGAGAACAGGACGAGCCGCGCTGTGAAGTAGATGAAGACGAGCAGACCGATGATGGGACCGAATGTCGAGCCCGCCGGACCGCCGGTGACGCTCTGCAGGTAGATCACCCCGACCCGTTTGAAGATCTCGAAGCCGATCGCAGCGATCAGCGCAGCGCGGGCAGCGCTGCCCAGGGTGACCGGTTCCCGGGGCAGCCGGGCGATCGCCCAGGTCAGCAGACCCCACGTCACGGCGAGCGCAAGCACACTCAGCCCGATCTCGACGAGCGACTGCACCCAGCCGAGATCGTCGATTCCGAGGAATTCGAGCACGGTTCCGATGACGCCGCCTCCGGCGAGCACAGACAGCCCGATCGACGCCACCACCGCGACGAAGAGTCCACCCAGCTTCGCCAGGTCGTGCAGTTTCGTCGCGACGAACCCGGACTTGGGATGCTGCTGCTCCCACATCTCCGTCAACGCCTCACGGACGTTCGCCATCCATCCGAGTCCCGAGTACGCGGCGACGAGCAGACCGAACACACCGACGGTGGCGCGCGCCGCGATGGCGGAGTCGATGAGTTCGTTGATCTGAACTCCGAGATCTCCCGGCATCGCCTCGGTGACGGCGTCGTGGATGGAGTCGAGCAGCGCGGGGTCCCGGACGAGGACGAAGCCGCCGATCGCGAAGGCCACCATCAACAGGGGAAACAGCGCGAACACACTGAAATATGTGATACCCGCGGCGAAGTAGTCGCCCCTGTTGTCCTGGTAGCGACCGGCGGCACGGACGACGTGATCGAGCCAGGGCCAGGCGGCACGTCGGCGCTCCAGGAACCCCTTGATGTCCGGCACCTGCTACGTCTCCTTCGGTTCAGCCCTTCTGCGGCAGGAACCCCACCTTGTCATAGACGGCCGCCAGCACACGGGACGACACTTCGCGCGCCCGATCCGCGCCCGCATCGAGGATGCGGTCGAGTTCGGCCTGGTCGGAGAGGTACTCGTCGACCTTCGCACGCAGTGGGGTGACGAACTCGACCAGGACGTCGGCGGTGTCGGCCTTGAGGTCGCCGTAACCCTTGCCCTCGTAACCCTTTTCGAGGTCCTCGACGCTCGTCCCGGACAGTGCGGACTGGATCGTGAGCAGGTTCGAGACGCCCGGCTTGGTTTCGCGGTCGAACCGGATCTCCCGCTCGTTGTCGGTGACGGCGGACCGGATGCGCTTGGCGGACACTTTCGGGTCGTCGAGCAGGTTGATCAGGCCCGCGTCGGATGCGGCGGACTTGCTCATCTTCGACGTCGGATCCTGCAGGTCGTAGATCTTGGAGGTGCCCTTGATCATCTGCGCCTCGGGGATCACGAACGTCTTGCCGAACCTGGTGTTGAATCGCTGCGCGAGGTCGCGGGCCATCTCGAGGTGCTGACGCTGGTCCTCGCCGACCGGCACGCGCTGAGGGCGGTACAGCAGGATGTCCGCAGCCATCAGCACGGGGTAGGTGAACAGGCCGACCGTCGCCGCCTCGGTGCCCTGCTTCGCCGACTTGTCCTTGAACTGCGTCATCCGGCTCGCCTCACCGAAACCGGTGATGCAGTTGAGAACCCACGCCAGCTGCGCGTGTTCGGGCACCTGGCTCTGCACGAACAGCGTCGACCGCTCCGGGTCGATCCCGAGCGCCAGCAGCTGCGCCGCGGCGATCTTGGTGCGCTTGCGGAGATCCTTCGGGTTCTGCGGAACGGTGATGGCGTGCAGGTCGGGGATGAAGTAGAAGGCGTCGAAATCGTCCTGCAACTGCACCCACTGGGCGAGCGCGCCGAGGTAGTTGCCGAGGTGGAACGAGTCGGCGGTCGGCTGGATACCGGACAGCACCCGCTGCTTGGCGGTGGGCGCGGACGATTCGGAACTCGACATGCGTCGATCTTTTCATGCAGTCCCGGAGGCGACGGAACCGGTCAGCGGTAGCGCACCGTCACCGGCGCGTGGTCGGACCAGCGCTGGTCGTACGACTCCGCGCGCTCGACGACCGCTTCCTTCGCGCGCTCCGCGAGTTCCGGGGTGGCGGCCTGGTAGTCGATCCGCCATCCGGAGTCGTTGTCGAACGCCTTTCCGCGGTACGACCACCAGGTGTACGGCCCGGCGATGTCGGGGTGCAGGCCGCGCACCACGTCGACCCAGCCGTACTCTCCGAACACCGCGCCCATCCAGGCACGTTCCTCGGGCAGGAATCCCGAGTTCTTCACGTTGCCCTTGTGGTTCTTCAGATCCAGCTCGGTGTGCGCGATGTTCCAGTCACCGCACACCACCATGTGCCGGCCTGCCTGCGTGGCCGCCGCGGCAGCGGCCGACAGGTGTGCGCCGAACGTGGCGAGGAATCGTTCCTTCTCCACCTGCCTATCCGTGCCGACCTCCCCGGACGGCAGGTAGAGGCTGGCGACGGTGAGGTCGTCGAAGTCTGCTTCGAGGTAGCGGCCCGCACCGGCGAACTCGTCGTCGCCGTGGCCGATCCGCACGGCGTCCGCGGGCCGCCGCGAGAGCACCGCGACACCGTTGCGGCCCTTGACCTCCGGCTCGGCACTGACGGCATGCCATCCGGAGTCGAGGGCGGACGCCAGGGTGGTTCGGAGCTGCTTGTCGTCGGCGCGGGTCTCCTGCAGGCAAACGACGTCGGCATCGGTGGCGGCGAGCCACTCGAGCAGACCCTTCTTGGCTGCGGCCCTGATGCCGTTGACGTTGACGGTGGTGATGATGTGCGGCACGGGAGGACACCGTAGCGGAGCGCGCCGACACGGGCGGACCTCACCCGGTGACCTGCGTGGACGCCTTTCTGCGTTCCAACAGGACCGCGAAGCCGAGTACGACCAGCCCCGCGACCGCGAGCATCGACCCGACCGCGGCGGGCGCCGTGTATCCGTATCCGGCGGCGATCACGACGCCGCCGATCCAGGCGCCGAACGCGTTCGCGACGTTCAATGCCGCGTGGTTGAGGGCCGCGGCCAGGGTCTGCGCGTCGGCGGCGACGTCCATGAGCCTGGTCTGCAGGGCAGGCACCATCGCCGACCCGGCGACGCCGATGAGGAACACGAACACCAGCGCGGTCACCGGCGTCCGCACGGCAATCACGAAGACCGCGAGGATCAGCGCCAGCGCGGTCATCGAGACGGCGAGCCCCTTCGTCAGGGCACGGTCGGCGAGGTGGCCGCCGACGACGTTTCCCACCACCATGCCCAGCCCGTACAGCATCAATGCCACCGGGATCAGCGACTTCGCGAGGCCGGTCACGTCGGTGAGCGTGGTGCTGATGTACGAGTAGACGGCGAACATGCCGCCGAAACCGACCATGCCCATGAGCAGCGTCATCCACACCTGCACCCGGGTGAGCGCGCCGAGTTCGGTGATCGGGTTGGTCGTCGGCATCGCGTCCAGTCGCGGGATCCATGCGATCAGGGACGCGACGACCGCGACTCCGATGACGGTGACGAGGGCGAACGCGCTTCGCCAGCCGAGGTGCTGCCCGAGCCACGTGGCGACCGGGACCCCGACGACGTTCGCGATCGACAGGCCGATCATCACGTTCGCGACGGCTTTGGCGCGGCGGCCCGGTTCCGCGAGGTGGGCCGCGACCAGTGCTGCGACGCCGAAGTACGCGCCGTGCGGCAACCCGGCGACGAACCGCGCGGCCATCAGCGTCGGATAGTCGGGAGCGAGCACCGACGCCGCGTTGCCGAGGGTGAACGCCACCATGAGCGCAATCAGCAGGGTTCGCCTGGGGACTCGCGCGGTCAGGGCCGCGATGAGCGGAGCGCCCACCACCACCCCGAGCGCGTAGGCGGAGATGACGTGTCCCGCCGTCGGCTCGCTGATGTCGAGTCCCCCTGCCATCTCGGGCAGCAGTCCCATGGCGACGAACTCGGTCGTGCCGATCCCGAATCCGCCGAGCGCGAGGGCGAGCATCGCGAGTGACCGCCGGGAGAGCGGACGTTCGGAGCGGGACAGCGTCGACGAAACCACCCGTCGATTGTCGTCGCGTCGGCGACGAACCTCCAGGTGGGGGCCGGTGAGCTCGCTCACCCGAGAGTGCCGCCACAGCGAAGGGCCCCTGCCCCGGTCGTGATCCGACCGGGCAGGGGCCCTTCGTGACGTGGCGTGACCTACTTCGCCGAGACCGCCTTGCGCAGGTTCTCGTCGAGCGCGCCGAGGAACTCCTCGGTGGTCAGGTAGCCCTGGTCGCCACCGACCAGAAGCGCGAGATCCTTCGTCATCTGACCGCCCTCGACGGTCTTGATGACGACGTCCTCGAGCTGCTGTGCGAAGTCGATCACCTCGGGGGTGTTGTCGAGCTTGCCGCGGTGCTCGAGGCCACGGGTCCAGGCGAAGATCGACGCGATCGGGTTGGTCGACGTCGGCTTGCCCTGCTGGTGCTGGCGGTAGTGCCGGGTGACGGTGCCGTGCGCGGCCTCCGCCTCGACGGTCTTGCCGTCCGGGGTCATCAGCACGGAGGTCATCAGGCCCAGCGAGCCGTAGCCCTGCGCGACGGTGTCCGACTGGACGTCACCGTCGTAGTTCTTGCAGGCCCAGACGTAGCCGCCCTCCCACTTGAGCGAGGAGGCGACCATGTCGTCGATGAGGCGGTGCTCGTAGGTCAGGCCCGCGGCGTCGAACTCCGCCTTGAACTCTTCCTCGTAGATCCGCTGGAACTCGTCCTTGAACATGCCGTCGTAGGCCTTGAGGATCGTGTTCTTGGTCGACAGGTAGACCGGGTAGTTCTGCTGCAGGCCGTAGGCCAGCGACGCCCGCGCGAAGTCCTGGATGGACTTCTTGTAGTTGTACATCCCCATGACGACACCGCCGTCCTCGGGAATCTTGCACACCTCGTGCTGGATCGGCTCGGAGCCGTCGTCGGGGGTGTACGTGATGGTGACCGTGCCTGCGCCGGGAACCTTGAAGTCGGTGGCGCGGTACTGGTCGCCGAAGGCGTGACGTCCGACGATGACCGGCTTGGTCCAGCCCGGAACCAGGCGCGGCACGTTGGAGATCAGGATCGGCGCGCGGAAGATGGTGCCGCCGAGGATGTTACGGATGGTGCCGTTCGGCGACCGCCACATCTTCTTGAGACCGAATTCCTCGACCCGCGCCTCGTCCGGGGTGATGGTCGCGCACTTGACGCCCACGCCGTGCTTCTTGATGGCGTTCGCGGCGTCGATGGTGACCTGGTCGTCGGTCTTGTCGCGGTACTCGATACCGAGGTCGTAGTACTCGAGATTCACATCGAGGTACGGATGGATCAGCTTGTCCTTGATGAACTGCCAGATGATGCGTGTCATCTCGTCGCCGTCGAGTTCGACGACGGTGCCCTCAACCTTGATCTTGGACATATGTACTTCGCGTCCTCCTAGGAAGTTTCCCCTGGTCACACGGTTGCCGTCCGCATTGTGAGCGGTCGGCGAACGACTCAATTCGTAAACCCATACAACGCGGGTAACCCCGGGCTGCGGAGCCAAACATAACAAGCGTACTGCTAGCCGCTCGGCGCGCCAACGGTCAACCCTCGCCCATCGTTCGGCAACTAGGCCCAGCTCAGGACATCACCGGGAGGTCTTCCGCACTGCTGCCGCAGGTTTCGCCATCCACCCCGGTCGCGACACCCCTCGACTGTACGGCGTGGCGTGATGCGAGTCACTCGCTCACAGGTGCGCCGCAGCTCCCGGCGCTACCGTGGACGGGTGCGCCCACTCAGCAAGGACACCGTCAACCGGGACACGACACTCTGCATGTCCCTGTCCGCGCGACCCTCGAACATCGGGACGCGGTTCCACAACTTCCTGTACGAGGAACTGGACCTCGACTTCCTGTACAAGGCCTTCACGACCACCGATCTGCCTGCGGCGATCGCAGGCATCCGGGCCCTGGGGATTCGGGGCTGCGGGGTGTCGATGCCGTTCAAGGAGGCGTGCATCGCCCACGTCGACGTGATGCACCCCTCGGCGTCGGCGATCGACTCGGTCAACACCATCGTCAACGAGGGCGGCGTGCTGCACGCCTACAACACCGACTACCAGGCCGTGGCCACACTCCTGCGGGACCGTGCGGTCGAACCCACCACGAGCGCCGCTGTCGCGGGCAGCGGCGGGATGGCGAAGGCCGTCGTCGCAGCGCTGCGGGACACCGGACTGGCCGACGTCACCGTGATCGCGCGCAACGAGTCGACCGGTCGGGCGCTCGCCGAGCAGTACGGTTTCGGCTGGCAGCCGGACCTCGGCGGGCTGCGTCCCCGACTTCTCGTGAACGCGACCCCGATCGGCATGGCGGGCGGTCCGGGAGCCGACGACTCCCCGTTCGCCGACGACGCGGTGCACGCCGCCGACACCGTGTTCGACGTGGTCGCGATGCCGCCGGAAACGCCGCTGATCCGGGCCGCCCGCGCCGCCGGGAAGTCCGTCGTCACCGGCGCCGAGGTGATCGCGCTGCAGGCCGCGGAGCAGTTCGTCCTCTACACCGGCGTCATGCCGACCGCCGACCAGATCCGCCGGGCGTCGGAGTTCTCCCGCGCCTGACGCCGCCCGGCGAGGCTCAACTGGTGGGAGTCGGCACCATCGTGGTCGCTGCGGGCGGAGCCTGCGTCGTGGGCGCTGCGGGCGGAGCCTGCGTCGGCGCCTTCTCGGCCAGTCGGTACACGTGGTCCGGGGTGATGACCTGCGTGATCGCGTTGGCCAGCAGCGTGCTCGGCTCGCTCCCCTCGTACGCCTCGTCGGTGTTGATCATGATGACGAGGGTCATCTCCTTCTCCGGCAGGTGGACGACGACGGTCTGGTATCCCGGGAGGCTGCCGTTGTGCCCGATCCAGCCCTCGACGTTGAAGATCCCGAGCCCGTAGCCGACCCCCGGCGCGTAGCCGGGAGCAGTGACGGTCTCGAGCCGCTGCGCCTGCGTTTCGGGGGTGAGGAGTGTTCCGTTCGCCAGAGCGGGAGCCCAGATCCGCAGGTCGTCGAGGGTGGAGATCATCGCGCCGGCCGCCCAGCCCCAGGAAGGGTTCCAGTCGGTCGCGGTGGTCTCGTTTCCGTCGAGGGTCTGCGTCGTGTACCCCTGCGCGTGAGGCTCGGGGAAGGCCGCATCGGTGGGGAAACTGGTGTCGTCCAGCTCGAGCGGCGCGAGGATCTTCTCGGTGACGTAGTCGGGCAGCGGCATTCCGCTGACCTTCTCGACGACCAGGCCGAGCAGGGTCGTGTTGGTGTTCGAGTACTCGAACCCTTCGCCGGGCGGGAACGACGCCGGCAGCGCGAATGCGTATCCGAGGAGCTGCTGAGGAGTGAACGGGGCGTTCGGGTCGGCGAAGAACGCCTTCTGGAAATCCTCGCTCGCCGTGTAGTTCGCGAGCCCACTCTGCATGCGCGCCAGCTCCCGGATCGTGATCCGGTCACCTCCCGGAACACCCGGGATGTACTTGTCGATCGGATCGTCGAGGCCCACCGTGCCCTCGTCGACCAGTTGGAGGATCCCGGTGACGGTGAACGTCTTGGTGACACTGCCGATACGGCTGTAGAAGTCGGTCTCCATGGGCGCGCCGGTGGCCTTGTCTGCAACGCCGTGCGCCGTGACGTAGGCGCCGTCCGGGCTCCAGACACCGACGATCGCGCCGGGTATCGACGCCTGCTGCATCGCCGACTCGATGGCGACGTCGAGGCGTTGTGAGAGTTCGGGGTCCAACGGTGCGTCCGATCCTGCCGTTGCGGATCCGGACGTCGCCGATGTCGTGGTGTCCGTGCCGGAATCGGAACAGCCGGCGAGTACCAGTAGTCCGGTGGCGGCGACAGCCACCAGTCCGAGGCGTCGGCGGAACCAGGTCGCGATCGGTGGCGTCATGTGCCGGTCCCGTCGTCGGCGTGTGGTGTGGATCACAAGCTACTCCTCGGGTGGCCCCGGCGCCGGGTGGGAACCACCGCGCGAGGCCGCTGCGACGTGCCGGGGACAATGTCGGTCGTGCCTGCACCAGCCGAATCCCGCTCGTCCCCGTCCGATCCGGGTACCGGTCACGCGATCGTCGCCGGGGTGGTCACCGCTCTCGTCGGCTTCACGAGTTCGTTCGCGGTCGTGCTCACCGGCCTGCGCGCGGTGGGTGCGAGCCCCGAGCAGGCCGCCTCGGGGCTGCTGGCGCTGTGCGTGACCCAGGCCGTCGGAATGGTGTGGTTGGCCCGTCGGTTCCGGATGCCGATCACGCTCGCCTGGTCGACACCGGGTGCGGCGCTGCTCGCGGGTTCCGGCGCCGTCGCAGGCGGGTGGCCTGCCGCGGTCGGAGCGTTCGTCGCGGTGGGTGTCGCCGTCGTCCTCACCGGGCTGTGGCCGCGACTGGGGCGCTTCATCGCGTCGATTCCCGTCCCGCTGGCGCAGGCGATGCTCGCGGGCGTGCTGCTCCCCCTGTGCCTCGAACCCGTCACCGCTCTGCGTGTTTCACCCGTCGCGGTGGCGCCGGTCATCGTGGTGTGGCTCGTCCTGCAACGGTTCTCGACCCGCTGGGCTGTGCCCGCGGCATTCGCGACCGCCGCGGTGGTGATATCGATCGACCTGGCGTCCGGCAACGCGACCGTGGACCGGACCGCACTCGTCCCCCGACTCGATCTCACCGTCCCGCAGTGGTCGTGGCAGGCCCTCGTGGGAATCGCCCTACCGCTGTACGTCGTGACGATGGCGTCGCAGAACATCCCGGGCACAGCGGTGATGGCGTCGTTCGGCTACCGGGTCCCGTGGCGCGCTGCGATGGCCGTGACGGGTATCGGCACGGTGGTGGGGGCACCCGCGGGCGGTCACGCGATCAATCTCGCCGCGATCAGTGCCGCGCTGGCGGCCGGCCCCACCGCACACCCCGACCCGCGCCGACGGTGGGTCGCGGCGTTCACCGCTGGGCTGTCCTATCTGGTTCTCGCCGTGACATCGGCGGCGCTTTCGGCGTTGGTGGTTGCCGCACCGCCCGGCGTCGTCGAGACGGTTGCCGGCCTCGCCCTGCTCGCCACCCTCGCAGGCGCTCTGGTGTCGGCGCTGTCCGACGAGTCGGATCGCCTCCCTGCGGTGCTGACCTTCCTGGTGGCGGCGTCGGGCGTCGCGTTCGTCGGGATCGGTTCCGCGTTCTGGGCACTGGCGGCGGGCCTGGTGATCCGACTGCTGCTGCGGGCGGAGCCGCGACGCGTTCGGTCGGGTGGTTAGGGTCGGTTCGTGACCGCCGACGCCGCTTCCGTCCCGACCGCAGCCGACTACCCCGTCCTCTGGCCTGTGCCCACCCGGTGGGCCGACAACGACCACTACGGGCACGTCAACAACGTCACCTACTACTCGTACTTCGACACGGCGGTGAACGCATTCCTCATCCACGAATCGGGGGTGGACATCCGCGACCTGCCCGCGATCGGCGTCGTCGCGGAGACGTCCTGTACGTACCGCCGTGAGCTGAGCTTCCCGGACGCCCTCCAGATCGGATTGGCCGTCGACCGACTCGGAAGCAGCTCGATCACCTACTCGCTGGCCATCTTCCGCGTTGCGGGCGACGGCCTCGACCTGGCTGCGACAGGTCGCTTCGTTCACGTGTACGTGGACTCCGAGACACGGCGTCCCGTGCCGATCCCCGACGAGATCCGTATCGCGGTCGAACGGCTCGTCCGCACCTGAGCGAATCGCGCGACCCGAGGAACACGTCCACCCCGCTCGGGTCCGAGCGGGGTGGACGGATGCACTGGCGCGGCCGGGGCGATGCCCCGATCGCGACCTACTCTGCGGGGGTCTCGGTGACCGGAGGCGTGGCCCCACCGTCGGCGGACATGGTGCCGAGAAGATCGGTGAGCAGAGCGACGATCTTATCCATGGAGACTCCTTCTAATCCGTTGATGCACCAGGACCGGCAATGCCGGGGTGCGATGACGAACTCCCCCCGATAGGAAGCGCGTCGAACCCGGTCACTCCACCGTGTACGCGGTGGGTTCGCGGTGTCACGTACAGCCGAATCGGCCGAGCACGAGTGTGCCACCACCACAGCGGATTGCGTGCCACTTTCGGGAATCAAATCACGGACACGAGCACGGCTTCGAGTTCGCGCAATGCTCGAAACCGATAGCGGCAGTGAAGCAAAGGTCCAATCATGATTACAGACCCGACCACCCCGACTGTCGATGTACGAGTGAAATCACTTACCACACTGCGGACTTCGCAATCCCTACCCATCGCCATGAAGAGGAGTATCGAAAAACCTACTCACGCCAGGCATTTGCCGGAAGGTCAGCGAAGGCCGGCGGCGTCGGCGGTCTCGCGTGCCCGTTCGACGATGTCGTCGATGAGCTTCACGGACGGCGCGCCCGACTCGGCGGTGTTGCGGGGGTCGTCCAACGTCCGACGCAACACCCCCTCGGCGATGATCGCGAGCTTCCACAGTGAGAGCGCATGCCAGAAACCGAGTGCCGCCGGGTCACGGCCCGTCTCGGCGAAGTACACCTCGGCGAGTTCGTCACGTGTCGGGAACCCCTCCACCGTCGACGCCACGAACGGACCGGTCACGGCGTCGTCGGCCTGCGCCCAGTAACCGAGCAGCGCTCCGACGTCGGCGAGCGGATCACCCAGCGTGGACAATTCCCAGTCGACAACGGCGACGACCTTGCCGTCGTCCTTGGAGGTGATGACGTTACTCAGGTGGAAGTCACCGTGCACGAGGGTCGTCTCGGTCTGCTGCGGGATCGACCGAGCCAACAGTTCGGTCAGATCGTCGAGCGCCTGGACCTCGCGCGTCTTCGACTTCTCCCACTGCCCCGTCCACCGTCGCATCTGGCGTTCGGCGAACGGAGATCGGCTCGCCAGGTCGTCGAGGCCCGCGAGTTCGAGATCGACGCCGTGAATGCGCGCGAGCGCCCTCGGCATGGACAGTCCCGTTGCGCGGCGCAGCTCGGGCGTCAGCTTCCTGGCAACTCCGATGTTGTCGACGACGACGCCGTCGACGTGACTCATCAGCATCAGGGGAGCGTCGGTGACCGACGGGTCCTCCGTCAGGGCAAGGGCTTTCGGAACGGGCACTCCGGTGCCCTGGAGGGCGGTGATGATCCGGTACTCGCGGGCGACGTCGTGGGCGGACGCCAGCAGGTGTCCGAGCGGCGGTCTGCGCAGAACCCACTGGGAACCGCTGGAGTCCGTCACCCGGTAGGTGAGGTTCGACTGACCGTTGCCGATGCGCTGGAAGGTCAGTGGCGCGAGCGCTCCGATCCCGAGGTCCGCGATCCAGGCGGCGACCGCCTCCTCGTTGAGGCCAACGGCATTGCTCATCGACTGATCCCTCCTGATCGCCGGACCGTCCGGCCCTGGCCCTACGGATTCGGCGGCATGCCCGTCCGAACCGTCGATGCTAGTGCCCCAATCACACGGTCTGCTGGATATCACGACTCCGCATCGGCCCGCTGGTACGCGCACCTTGCGCCACCGCGACAAAGGGGGATGCTGGTGGTGAGGGCTCGGCGCGTCGGGCGTCGTCTCACGAGGACTTCCCCGACGGCTACCGCGAGGAGGTCCCGGTGGGCGACAAGAAGGTCTACCCGGTCCAGCTGGTCCAACCGGACGGCAGGCGGGTGCACGGTGCGCCGTACGCGGAGGTCGTCGCCGACGTCGACACCGCACGGTTGCGCGGGCTGTACACGGACATGGCGGTGGTGCGACGTATCGACGCCGAGGCAACCGCGCTGCAGAGGCAGGGTCAACTCGGGATCTGGGCGCCGTGCCTAGGCCAGGAAGCCGCCCAGATCGGATCAGCGCGGGCACTGCACCCCGACGACTACGTGTTCACGAGCTACCGCGAACACGGCCTCGCGTACTGCCGCGGCGTCGACCCGGCGCAGTGGCCGAGGTTGTGGCGCGGCGTGTCCCTGTCCTGCTGGGACCCGAACGCGCACGCGATGACGAACCCCGCGATCGTCGTCGGTGCGCAGGGACTGCACGCCGTCGGCTATGCGCTCGGCGCACACCTGGACGGCGCCGAGATCGCCACCGTCGCCTACTTCGGCGACGGTGCGACCAGTCAGGGCGACATCGCGGAGGCACTGGGGTTCGCGGCCACGTGGGGCGCCGGTGTCGTGTTCTTCTGCCAGAACAATCAGTGGGCGATCAGCGAACCGGTGCGTCTGCAGTCCCCGATTCCGTTGGCGCGGAGGGCAACCGGCTACGGGATCCCGTCGGTGCAGGTCGACGGCAACGACGTCCTCGCGGTCCTCGCCGTCACCCGTGGCGCCGTTGCCCGTGCCCGCGACGGCGGCGGACCCGGATTCGTCGAGGCGCTGACGTTCCGGATGGGTCCGCACACCACGTCCGACGACCCCACCCGCTACCGCACGGGCGCCGACGTCGCGCCGTGGCAGGCGCGCGATCCCCTCGAGCGGATCCGTCGTCTGCTCGACGCGGAGGACGGATGGGACGACACCTTCGACTCCGCCGTCCGCGAGCAGGCGGACGATGCCGCCGCCGCGTTCCGCGCGGGCACCCTCGCACTCGCCGACCCCGACCCGGCGGCCCTGTTCGAGCACGTCTACACCCACGGGCATCCCCTCCTCGACGAGGAACGCGCGCGGTACGGCGACTACCTTCGCTCGTTCGAGGAGGTGCCGTCATGACCACCACCACGCTCGCGGGCGCCGTCAACGCCGGGCTGCGTCGCGCGCTGGAGGACGACCCGAAGGTCGTACTGATGGGCGAGGACATCGGCGCTCTCGGCGGAGTGTTCCGGGTGACGGACACCCTGCAGAAGGACTTCGGCTCGAATCGCGTCATGGACACACCCCTCGCCGAATCCGGCATCGTCGGAACCGCGTTCGGTCTCGCACTGCGCGGGTACCGGCCGGTGTGCGAGATCCAGTTCGACGGCTTCGTCTACCCCGCGTTCGACCAGATCGTCTCGCAGGTCGCCAAGATCCACTACCGCACCGAGGGTCGCGTCCGGGCACCCCTGACGATCCGCATTCCGTTCGGCGGCGGAATCGGTGCGGTCGAACATCATTCGGAGTCGCCGGAGGCCCTTTTCGCGCACACCGCGGGCTTGCGGGTGGTGACGCCGTCCACTCCCGCCGACGCGTACACGATGATCCGGCAGGCCGTCGCAGACGACGACCCGGTGATCTTCCTCGAACCGAAGCGGCGGTACTGGGATCGCGGCGACTACGACCCCGAGGCACCACCCGACCTCGACCTGTACCGCGCCCGCGTGACCCGAACCGGTACGGACGCGACCGTCGTCGCGTACGGACCGATGGTGGCGACCGCACTGGCCGCCGCCGGCATCGCCGACAGCGAGGGCCACTCCCTCGAAGTGGTGGACCTACGGTCGCTCTCCCCCATCGACTTCGACACCGTCGAAGCGTCCGTGCGCCGCACCGGCCGGCTCGTCGTCGCCCACGAGGCCCCGGTGTTCGCGGGGCTGGGCGCGGAGATCGCCGCCCGCATCGGCGAACGCTGCTTCTACCAACTGGAGGCCCCGATCCAGCGCGTCGGCGGCTTCGCGACGCCGTACCCGCCCGCAAAGCTCGAGAAGCACTACCTTCCCGACCCGGACCGGATCCTCGACGCCGTCGACCGGACCCTCGCCGGGTGACGCCGTGACCGTTCACGAGTTCCGGCTACCCGACCTCGGCGAAGGCCTCACCGACGCCGAACTGGTGTCGTGGACGGTGGCCGCGGGCGACGTCGTCACACTCAACCAACCGATCGCGGAGGTCGAGACCGCGAAGGCAGGCGTCGAACTGCCGTCTCCCTTCGCGGGCGTCGTCGTCGAACTGCTCGCCGAGCCGGGCACGATCGTCGCCGTCGGTGCGCCGCTGATTCGGATCGACACGACGGACCTGCCCGAACAGGCTGCACCGCACGGTGATCCGGTGCTCGTCGGCTACGGGCCGACCACACAGACCGGGACCAGGCGACGCCGCCCGCCCCCAGCACCACGCCCGGACGACGGCCCCCAGGCCCGCCCGGACGCGACGCCGTCCGCGCGTCGCCTGGCCCGGGAACTGGGCGTCGACCTGGCGACGGTGCGCGGCAGCGGCCCGGGCGGCGCCGTCACGGTCGGGGATCTCGGGGACGTCGGGAACATCGGAACGGCGGAGCCCGGCGAAACCCGTACCCCCGTTCACGGCGTCCGCAAACGAACCGCCGACGCGATGGTCCGCAGCGCGTTCACCGCACCGCACGTGACCGTCTTCGTCACCGCCGACGTCACGGCGTCGATGGACCTGCTCGACCGGCTGCGCGCGACGGCCGCCTTCACCGAGATCACGCTGACCCCGCTGGCGCTGGTCGCGAAGGCGATGCTGGTGTCGCTGCGGACCCACCCCGAACTGAACTCGAGTTGGGACGAGGAGCGGCAGGAGATCGTCACGTTCGGGCACGTGAACCTGGGCGTCGCGGTCGCGACGGACCGTGGCCTGCTCGTGCCGACGGTCCGGGACGCGCACGCCATGACCCTCCTCGACCTCGCGCAGGCGCTGTCCGGCGCGGCCGCCGCGGCCCGCGCAGGCACGTCCACTGCCGCCGACCTGACCGGCGGCACCATCACCGTCACGAACGTCGGCGTGTTCGGCGTCGACGCGGGCACCCCGATCCTCGTGCCCGGCCAGGCGGCGATCCTGTGCCTCGGTGCTGTCGCGCGCCGCCCCTGGGTGGTCGACGACCGGGTCGTTCCCCGCTGGGTCACAACGCTGGGTCTCTCGTTCGACCACCGTGTCGTCGACGGTGAGCAGGGTTCGCGCTTCCTCGCCGACGTCGCCACCCTCCTCGGTGGCTCCGCCGCCCGTGCGCCTTCGTGGTAGTTCTGACCACCAGGAAGGCGCACCTGGCGGCGGAGCGGCCAGAATGGGGAGCGATGCTTCTCACCACGCTCGACCCCGCCCGCCTCCGCCGTGCCCGCGCCGCAGTCTTCGGCGTCTTCGCCGTCAACGGATTCCTGCTCGCCGCGTGGGTGGTGCACATTCCCGCGATCTCCGAACGCACCGGCATCAGCCACGCCACCCTCGGATGGCTGCTGCTGGTGCTGGCGGGCGCCGCACTGATCGGCATGCAGATCGCGGGGCCGCTGGCCGACCGGTGGGGCAGCAAACCGATGGTCGGTGCGGCAGGTCTACTGCTGTCGGCCGGGGCGATCGGCCCCGGCCTCGCGACGGACACCGTCACGCTCGCCGCGGCACTCGCCGTGTTCGGCCTCGGCAACGGGGCGCTCGACGTGTCGATGAACTCGCAGGCCGTGCACGTCGAACGCGCGTACGGCCGACCGATCATGTCGGCGTTCCACGCACTGTTCTCGCTCGGCGGTGTCGTCGGCTCGCTGCTGGGCGCGGCGACGCTGGCCGCCGGGTGGAGTCCGCTGACCGCCCTGTCCGGGGCGGCGGCGCTGGGCGCCGTGCTCATCCTCGCCTGCGTGCCGATGCTTCTCCCCCACGAACATCACTCCGCCCCGCAGCACCCCGCCGGCGCAGCCGCCTCCGGACGCACCCCGACCGCGAAGATCCTCACCCTCGGCGCTATCGCGTTCGCGGTGTTCCTCGCCGAGGGCGCCGCGAACGACTGGAGCACCCTGCAGGTCAAGGAACACCTGGGTACCTCCGAGTCGACGGCGGCACTGGCGTTCGGCGCATTCGCGGTGATGATGACCGTCGGCCGACTCACCGCCGACCGGGTGGCAGCCACCTTCGGTCCGGTCGCGGTCGTCCGCTACGGGACGCTGATCGCGGCGGTCGGGCTGACTGCCGTGATCGCGTCGGTGTGGGTTCCGTTGACGCTCGCCGGATGGGCGTTGTTCGGGCTCGGCCTGTCCGGGTGCATCCCGCAGATCTTCACGGCGGCGGGCAACCTGCACGGCGGCGCTCCCGGCGTGAACATGTCGCGGGTCGTCGGGATGGGGTACATCGGACTGCTCGCGGGTCCGGCACTGCTGGGGTGGCTCACCCACCTGATGCCGCTGACGGCGACGCTCGTCGTGCCGCTCGTGATCGTCCTGCTGGCATCGTGGTTCGCCGGCCAGGTGCGTCCGGCGACATCGGGTGCCGGCATCGCCGACGAGAACGCTTCCGAACCGACCGCCTAGCGGATCCGGGAGTCGCCGACGTACGAGTCGAGGACCCGAATCAGCAGGTCACGCAGCGCGTCCCGGCTCTCGGTCCGCCCCGGCCTCGCGATCTCGTGCAGCGTGAATCCGTCGATCAGGGCGACGAACTGCTGCGCGGGAACCACGGGGTCGTCCACCCCGAGCGCGCGAAGCGCGTTCTCGGTCGACTCCTCGAGGCCGCGCATGATGCGGTGCACGGGTTCCGCCAGCTCCGGTCGGCGGCGCGCAGCCAGGTAGGCGTCGAACTGGGCGATGGAATCGTAGCTGTCCTGACCGGACACCATGTCGATCATCGCTTCGGCGAGGTCTGCGGCGTCCAGTTCCCCGGACCGGCTGGCGTCGAGCAGCGCGGCAACCTTGGC
This sequence comes from Rhodococcus sp. Q, assembly GCF_005503035.1. Taxonomy (NCBI): domain Bacteria; kingdom Bacillati; phylum Actinomycetota; class Actinomycetes; order Mycobacteriales; family Nocardiaceae; genus Rhodococcus; species Rhodococcus sp. Q. The sequence continues at coordinate 39,195 of NZ_SCOY01000030.1, read as the reverse complement.
GGTGACGCTGTCGGCGACCCGGGTGATGGCGGCGTCGATCACGTCGTCGACCGAGTCGAAGAAGTAGCTGGTCGTCGACGGGGGGAATCCGGCTTCCTCGGCGACGGCGCGGAAGGTCACGCGTTCGAGTCCGCGGCGCGCGATCGTCCGGATGGCGGCGTTGATCAGGTCGTCGCGCCGCTCACGACCGCGCGTGTAGTGCGTGCGTCCGCCGGTGTCCATGGACCGCGACGATACCGACCGCCGCAAAGTCTGGTCAGTTGGCCAGACTTTGGCCTAGCATCTGCTCCACCACGGTCCGCCGCTCGACTTTCCGGACCGGTCACGACGAGCACTCACGCAAGGAGACACATGCCTTCGGAGAAACCCCACTCCGCAGACCGGCTCGCCCGGGCGGTGCTCCGCACCGTCGCCGCTCTGCCTCGCCCGGTGCAGCGACTGCTCGGCGGTAGGCCCCTCCGCATCGACGGCACCGAGCTGGACACGGAGGTGCAGCTCGGACTTCGACTGATGACCCTCGCCGCCGGAACGACCTTCGAGAAGCTGCCGTTACCGGAAGGGCGAGCCCAGATCGACCGGGAGGCGTGGATCGTCGGCGCCGCCAGCGAGGTCGGCGAGGTCCGCGAGCTCACGGTCGCCGGGGCCGACGGGCCGATTCCGGCCCGGCTCTACCGCCCGCACCACGACCCCGGCCTGCGCCTGCCACTACTCGTGTACTTCCACGGCGGCGGATTCGTGCTCGGAGGGCTCGGTGCCGCCGACTCGGTGTGCCGCTTCCTCGCCGCCAAAGCCGGCGTTGCGGTGCTGTCGGTGGACTACCGGCTCGCTCCCGAACATCCCTTCCCCGCAGGGGTGAACGACGCGATCGCCGCGTTCGACCACGCAATCGCGCACGCCGACGACCTGGGCATCGATCCCACCGCGGTCGGAGTGGGCGGCGAGAGTGCCGGAGGCAACCTCGCCGCCGTGGTGTCGCTGGCCACCACGATCGAGGCCCGCACACGACCGGATCGCCGAACTCCCGACTTCCAGCTTCTGTTCATGCCGGTGACCGATCTCAGCTCGAAGCACCGTTCCTACGAGTTGTTCGGCGACGGCCTCTTCCTGACCGAGGCGCAGATGGACTGGTATCGAGATCACTACCTGACCGACCCGGCGCAAGCCGTCGACCCACTGGTGTCGCCGCTGCTGGCCGAGGACCTGTCGGGACTACCGCCCGCATACGTCGCGACTGCCGGTTTCGACGTGCTGCGCGACGAAGGTGAGGCCTACGCGCGGCGGATGCGCGAGGCGGGCGTTCCTGTCGGAATCCGACGGCACCCCGGCATCGTGCACGGACTGGTCAACGCGACGGGTGTCGGGCAGGCCGCCACCGCGGCGCTCGCCGAGGCCGCGGGTGCACTGCAGATCGGCCTGCGGTCGTCTGTTCCCGCGACGAACGGCGGCCGTCGATGACGAACCACAGAGACGTCCTCGTCGTCGGCGCCGGACTCGCCGGACTCACCGCGGCGCGGACTCTGCGCGCCGCCGGTCACTCCGTCCAGGTCCTCGAGGCACGGGACCGTGTCGGCGGCCGTACCGTCGACCACGAGATCGGCGGCGGGCACGTCGTCGAGGCCGGCGGACAGTTCGTGGGTCCGACCCAGGACCACATCCTCTCGCTGGCAGCCGAACTCGGGGTCGCCACCTTCCCCGCGTTCGACACCGGCACCAACGTCTACGTCAAGGACGGGGTGGCCCGACGCTTCGGCGGCGGGGTCCCGCCGGACCCGTCGGCGCTGCTCGACGTCGGGGTGCTCATCTCCCGGATCGATCGGGCGGCGCGTTCGATCCCCCTCGACGAGCCGTGGCGCGCCGCCGACGCCCGAACCCTGGACTCCCAGACCCTCGCCACGTGGTGCCGACGCGGCGCGGTGACCGACGGCGGTGTCGAACTGCTCGACATCCTGCTCGGGTCGGCATTCGGCGGCACCGCCGCCGACGCGTCCGCGTTGTTCGGCCTCTGGTATGTCGCCGGCGCGGGCAACGAGTACACGCCGGGAACGGTGGGCCGGATGATGGGCGTCACCGGGGCTGCCCAGGACGCGCGATTCGTCGGTGGGTCACAACGCGTTTCACTGCGCCTCGCCGAGGACCTCGGCGACATCGTCACGCTCGGCTCCCCGGTGCGCCGCATCGACCAGACCGGTCCGAAGGTGGTCGTGCACACCGACACCGACCGGTGGACCGCCGATCACGTCGTGGTGGCCGTGCCGCCCGTACTCGCCACCCGCATCGACTGGGACCCCCTGCTGCCCGCCCCGCAGGAGGCACTCTTCCAGAGGATGAGTTTCGGGACCCTCGCCAAGTTCGAGGCGGTGTACCCGGAACCCTTCTGGCGCGGGGACGGACTGTCCGGGCAGGCGATCTTCCGAGACCCGTCGTTCCCGGTCTGTTCCATGTTCGACAACTCACCACCCGACGGCGGCCCCGGCGTCCTGATGGGATTCGTCGGTGCGGACCAGTGGCGAACCTGGGCGCCGAAGTCTCCCACCGAGCGACGCGGCGCGGTGCTCCGCGCGTTCGCCACCGCACTCGGCCCCCAGGCCCTGCACCCCACCATGTGCATCGAGAAGGACTGGACCTCCGAGGAGTGGACGCGGGGCGGGCCGACATCGGTCCTCACTCCCGGAACCCTCACCAGTCTCGGACGGTGGCGTGACGTCCCGTTCGGGAAGGTGCACTGGGCAGGCGCCGAGCACGTGAATCACTGGAACGGCTACATGGACGGGGCCGTCCGGTCCGGAAAGAACGCGGCAGCCGAAATCCTTGCCGCCGAAGGGAGTACCGCATGACCGACCGATTCGTGATTCGCGCACACCGGAACCTGGTGGTGACGCCGGAGGAGGTGTGGGCGGTCACCAGCGACACTCGCCGCTACGCCGACTGGGTCACCAGCGTGCACGAGGTCCACACCCACCACGGGCTCGCCGAGATCGGCGGCCAGTACACCGAGACGGTCGCCTCGATCGGCCCGCTCACCACCCACGCCACGTGGACGGTGCGCGAGATGGAACCCGGACGGTTGCGGGTCGACTCCGGGACCGGATTCGCACCCCTGCGCGACGTCGTCAACGTCTTCCGGTTCGCACCACTGAGCGGCGGTGCGGCGACGTCGATGACCTACGAGTTCCACTTCGACCTCGCGCCTCGCCCCCTCGGCGCGCTGGTGCACCGCGTCCTCCGCAGGGGGATGGCGGCCGAGTTCGACCGTTCGATGCGGGCGCTCGAGGCGGTCGTGCTGTCCGAACGCACGGACTCGGAACTCGATCGACCTACTCATACAGAAGGAATGACGGCATGACCACGGATTCGAATCAGGTGCGCGCCCTCGTCGTCGGCGTGCACGTTCTCGACACCCTCGTCCGTCCGGTGACGGAGATCCCCGAAGGCCAGGGTGGTGCCCTGGTGGAGCAGATCACGATGACCGCCGCCGGCACCGCGGCGGCAACCGGCCTGGTGTTGTCCAAGCTCGGGGCGTCGGTGCGTTCGGCGGGCGTCATCGGGGACGACGCCCTCGGCACCCTGCTCACCTCGCTGCTCGAACGCGACGGTGTCGACACGTCGCTGCTGCACCGGACGTCCGACGTGCAGACGTCGGCGTCGGTGCTGCCGATCCGCCCGGACGGTTCACGCCCCGCCTTCCACGTCGTGGGCGCCAACATGTTTCTGGCGCAGCATGTTCCGTGGGACGCGCTGGACGACGCCGAGATCGTGCATCTCGGTGCACCCGAGTTCTACGGCGGCGAGGTTGCGGCGCAACTGCTTTCCCGCGCCCGCGCGAACGGTGCCGTCACCTCCGCGGACAGCCTGGCCGCGGGACTGCCGGAGGCCCTCGCGTACTTCGAGGCGGCGTTGCCGCACATCGACTTCCTGATGCCCAACGACGAGCAGGTGCTCGGCTGGACCGCGACGACCGACCTGCACGACGGGTGCCGTCGCCTCGTCGAGCGGGGCGCGCGGTGTGTGGTCGCGACGGCGGGCGCGAAGCCGACCGTCATCGCCACCGCCGACGGCATCACCGAGGTGCCGACCTACGACGTCGACGTCGTCGACACCACCGGCTGCGGCGACTCGTTCTCGGCGGGCTTCCTGCGCGGCATCTCGCTCGGATTCGGGCCCGTGGACGCCGCACGTCTCGGCAACGCCACTGCCGCCCAGGTCGCCCAGGGACTCGGCAGCGACCACGGCGCGTTCGACCTGGCCACCGTCCAGGCTTTCGTTCGTGAGCGCGGCGGTGACCCGGCGTGACCGGACACGAGCTCGACCTCGCTCGGGCGGAGGTCGCCGCGACGAGCCGCGAGCTGGCCCGGCAGGGACTCGTTCTCGGCACCGCCGGGAACGTCAGCGTCCGGATGGGCGACCTCGTCGCGCTGACCGCAACCGGTGTCACGCTCGCCACGGCGACCGCCGACGACGTCACCGTCGTCGATCTCGACGGTCGCCATCGCAGCGGTCTGCTGCAGCCGACCTCGGAGCTGGGCATCCACCTCGGGGTGTACCGCGATTCGGACGCGACGGCTGTCGTGCACGCGCATTCGGAAGCCGCGGTGGCGCTGTCGCTGGTGGCCGACGAACTCCCGGTCGTGCACTACCAGCAGCTGCTGCTCGGCGGGAAGTTGGCGTTGGTGCCGTTCGCTCCGTTCGGCACCGAGGAACTCACCACCGCGACCCTGGACGCGCTCCGGCACACGCGGGCCGCGATCCTCGCTCACCACGGGACCGTGGCAGTCGGCTCGTCACTGACCCAGGCACTCGACAACGCGGTCCTCCTCGAATGGCTGTGCCGGGTGTACCTGAAGGCAGCGTCGGTCGCGACGCCGCGGTCGATGACCGAAACGCACCTGCAGGCCGTCATCGAGGAGGCGGTGCGCACCGGCTACGGGCAGACCCGTCCCGTCGATCCCGAGTAGCCAGCACTCACCACCAGGACGGTCCGGGTGCGTCGAGCGGCGGATGTCACGGGCAGTGTGGGCCGCCAGGACCCAATCGGGTGGCTATCCTCGGGCCGACAACAACCGCGACACCACACAGGAGCATCCATGGGCAGCGTCGAGGACATCATCGGGTTCATCCTGGACCTGATCATCGACAACGAACCGATGCCGATCACTCTCTGATCCACACGAGGAGTCACTGCAATGGGAAGCATCACGGAGTTCGACCCACTCGCCCTGGTGATCGCCGCGATCACCACCGCACTCATCCCGACCGGCAGCGTCATCACCTGACCACCGGCTCCGGAACACGAAGCAACGAAGGCGCCCCTCCCCGATCGAGTCGGAGAGGGGCGCCTTCGTTGCCTGTGGCGGTGCCGGATCTACAGCGCCTTCAGTTCCTCGGTGACGGCGCCGACCATCTTCTTGGCGTCGCCGAAGAGCATCGACGTCTGGTCCGCGGTGAACAGCGGGTTGTCGATGCCGGCGTAGCCGGACGACATGGACCGCTTGAGCACGATGACCGACTTCGACTGGTCGACGTTGAGGATCGGCATCCCGTAGATCGGGGACGACGAGTCCTGGCGTGCGGCCGGGTTGGTGACGTCGTTGGCGCCGATGACGATGGTGACGTCGGTGCGGGAGAACTCACCGTTGATGTCGTCCATCTCCTTCATCGAGTCGTACTCGACGTCGGCTTCGGCGAGCAGGACGTTCATGTGTCCGGGCATGCGGCCTGCGACCGGGTGGATCGCGTACTTGACCTCGACGCCCTTCTCCTCGAGCAGGTTCGCCATTTCCTTGACGGCGTGCTGGGCCTGCGCGACCGCCAGTCCGTAGCCGGGGACGACGATGACCTGGTTCGCGTACGCCATCTGGATCGCCGCATCGGAGGCGGAGGTCGCCTTGACGGTGCCACCGGCTGCCGCACCGCCCGCACCGCCGGCGTCACCGCCGCCGAACGAGCCGAAGATGATCGCCGGGATGGACCGGTTCATCGCCTTGGCCATGAGGTTGGTCAGGATCGTGCCCGACGCACCGACGATCATGCCTGCGACGATCATCGCCTGGTTGTTCAGTGCCAGGCCGGCTGCCGCGGCGGACAGACCGGTGAGGGCGTTGAGCAGGGAGATGACGACGGGCATGTCGGCGCCGCCGATCGGCAGCACCACGAACAGGCCCATCACACCGGCCGCAACGAGCAGCCCGAGGATCAGCAGCGACGACTGCGGGTCACCGTCGGCGCCCAAGCCGATGTAGACGGCAAGTCCGATCGAGATCAGCGCCAACGCCATGTTCGCGACCTGGAAGGCCTTGGCATTGGAGACGAACACCTTCTCCACGTTCTTGTTCAGCAGTTCCTGCAGCTTCGCGAATGCCACGAGGGAGCCCCAGAAGGAGACCGAACCAATGATCGCGGCGAACAGCGACCCGACGATGAACGGTGCCGACGGCATCGCCTCGACCGCGGTGAAGCCGTCGGAGTTGAGGAACTCGGCCCACGCGATCAGCGCGACCGTGCCACCGCCGACGCCGTTGAACAGCGCGACCAGCTGCGGCATCGCGGTCATCTTGGTGCGCAGCGCGGGCGGCACACCGAGGACGACACCGACGATCAGGCCGGCGGCGATGAGAATCCAGTTGTCGGTCTCGCGGACGTCGATCAGCACGGCCACGACGGCGACCAGCATGCCGACGGCAGCGATGTAGTTGCCGCGCACCGCGGTCTTCGGGCCGGTCAGACCCGAGAGACCGTAGATGAACATCGAGAACGCGACGATGTACAGGATTGTGACGAGGTAGCCCATCAGGCGTCAGCCTCCTTCTTCTCGGCCACAGCCTTCTTGGGCTTGAACATCGCGAGCATCCGGTCGGTGACGACGAAGCCGCCGACGACGTTCAGGGTGCCGAACACCAGCGCAACGAACAGGATCAGCTTGATCGACCACGGCGCGTCGCCGGGGAGGTGGCCGAGGACGACCAGCGCGCCGAGCACGACGATGCCGTGGATGGCGTTGGTACCCGACATCAGCGGCGTGTGCAGCGTGTTCGGAACCTTGGAGATGACGGCGAATCCGACGAACCCGGCCAGGACCAGGATCGCGATGTTCGCGAGCAGTTCGTTGTACATCAGGCGTTCGCCTCCCGGGTGACGCAGGCGGCCGCGAGGATCTCGTCGTCGAAATCGGGTGCGAGTGCGCCGCTGTCGTCGAGCATCAGCTCGATGACGGCCTGCAGGTTCTTCGAGTACAGCTCCGACGCGTGCTCGGGCATCGTCGCGGGCAGGTTCAGCGGCGAGCAGATCGTCACACCGTGCTTGACGACGGTCTGGCCGGGCTCGGTCAGTTCGCAGTTGCCGCCGGTTTCGCCCGCGAGGTCGACGACGACGCTGCCGGGCTTCATGCCTTCGACCGCTGCGGCGGTGACCAGGCGAGGAGCGGGACGGCCGGGCACGAGTGCGGTCGTGACGACCACGTCGAAGCCCTTGATCGCGTTCTCGAGCGCCTGCTGCTGCTGGGCCCGCTCGTCCTCGGTGAGTTCACGCGCGTAGCCGCCTTCACCAGCGGCGTCGATACCGAGGTCGAGCCACTGCGCGCCGACGGAGCGCACCTGGTCGGCGACCTCCGGACGGACGTCGTAGCCGGTGGTCCGGCCGCCGAGCCGCTTCGCGGTCGCGAGGGCCTGCAGGCCGGCGACACCGACACCGAGGACCAGCACGGTCGCCGGCTTCACGGTGCCCGCGGCGGTGGTCAGCATCGGGAAGTACCGGGTGGACTCCGATGCGGCGACGATGACGGCCTTGTAGCCGGCAACGTTCGCCTGCGACGACAGCGCGTCCATCACCTGGGCGCGGGAGATGCGCGGGATGGCTTCGACCGCGAACGCGGACACGCCCGCGGCCTTCAGTGCGGCGATCCCGTCGGGGTTGGTGCGCGGCGCGAGGAATCCGATCAGGACGGATCCCGACTTCAGCTTCGCGGTTTCGGCGTCGGTGGGCGGCGCGACCTTGACGACCAGGTCAGCCGACCACGGGTCGCCGATGGTGGCACCGGCCTCCTTGTACAGCTCGTCCGGGATCAACGCCCCGAGTCCGGCACCGGCTTCGACGACGACGTCGAGGCCCTTGCCGATCAGAGTCGTGACGACCTTGGGCACGAGGGCCACTCGCCGTTCGCCGTCGTTCGTTTCCCGAACGACGCCGACCGTCGGGCGCGCCTGCGGCGTGCTCTTCGATGTTTCCAATGTGACTGCTTTCCTGCGATGAATTGGGGCGGGCCGAGAGGGTGGAGGCCCGAATGCGGACGAACGGCGTATGTCCGGCGGCACGAGGTGGGCCAATGCTAGCCAGACTTACGGTCCCGAAGGCACCTCGGATCCCGACTTTCGCCTACTGAATCGAATCCGTACTGGAGTTAACCCAGCACAGAGTCCTCTTATTGTGCCCCAGGTCACAGGCCTGATTCGGCATGTTGGGTGACCTGGACCTTTGTTCGTAGCGCAACTGGATCTCACAGAGCACACACCAAGGGCGTGAGATTCACAACGGTAAGCGGGTAACCGTCACAACTCGACGATGTGCCCGGCGCGGTCCGTCCGGACTCCCTAAACTGGGCTCAGGTGGGAGCCAACACAGCACGCCGTGACGATTCGGGCGTAAGCACCGGAGGCGATCGATGACCGACAGGAATGCAGTGACCAGAGCCGCCCTCGGCGGCGGGCACGTCACCGTCGAACGGGTCTACGACCATCCCGAAGCCGAAGCGGGCACGGTTCGCGTGTTCGTGGACCGGCTCTGGCCGCGTGGGGTCCGCAAGGACTCCTTCCACTACGACGACTGGGCGAAGGACCTCGCCCCGTCGACGGAACTGCGTCGTTGGTACAGCCACGACACCTCTCACTTCCGCGAGTTCCGAGCCCGCTATCGGGCCGAGCTCGAATCCGACGCGGGCCGGGAGTCCGTCGACCACGTCCGCGCTCTCGCGCAGGGTCATGCCCTCGTGCTGTTGACCGCAACCCGGGACGTCGCGCACAGCCACGCGGAGGTCCTGGCGGAGTTCCTGGACGAGAACCGGTGATCCGCGAGCCTGCGAGCCGTGAGCCCATGACCCAGGAGCCGATGACCCACGAGCCGATGACGGAGCACTCCGACGCGCGGAAATCGAGCGGCGACGACCTCGGCGGCGACCCGGTGTGCTGGCTGGATCGCGTGTGCCCGGAGTGCGGCGCGTTCCTGCCCGACGGTCCCGAACGCCCCTGCCCGCGCTGCGCCGGGTAGGCACGCCGGATTCGCCTACTCCCGGCGCGGCCAGTGGGCCGGTCCTAGAGTTGGCCGGGTGAGTGACGCGAAGACACCGACCCTGCTCGACAAGGAACCCCTCACGGACGCCTTGATCGGCGAGTGGCAGACGATCGGATTCCTGCTCGACGAGTTGACGCCCGCGCAGTGGTCGACGCCGTCTCCCCTGCCCGGCTGGTCGGTGCAGGACGTTGTGGCGCACCTGATCGGAACGGAGTCGATGCTCGCGGGTATCGATCCGCCGGTCGAGGAGGGCGACGTCCCCGATTCGCCCCACGTGCACAATCCGATCGGCGCGTTCAACGAACGCTGGATCCACGGACTGCGTGAGCACACGCCCGAGCAGATCCTCGCTCACTACCGGGACATCACCTCCCGCCGCGCCGACGCGCTCCGGACGATGACCCAGGCCGACTTCGACGCGCCGTCGATGACGCCGGTCGGCCCGGACAGCTACGGCCGCTTCATGCGGACCCGCCTGTTCGACTGCTGGTTCCACGAACACGACATCCGCGACGCGATCGGGCGGCCGGGCGACGAGGGTGACGTGCGTGCCGAATACGCCCTCGCCGAACTCCTCTCGGGTGTCCCCTTCGCCGTCGCGAAGAAGGGCAGGGCTCCGCAGGGCACGTCGGTGACCTTCGCACTGACCGGTCCGCTGGCTCGGAACATTCACGTGGCGGTCGAGGGGCGCGCCGCGCTGGTCGACGAGCTGCCTGGACCGGCGACGACGACACTGGCCATGGATTCGCGGCTGTTCACCCGGCTGTGCGGTGGCCGGGTCTCGCCCACCGACCGAGCGGGCGAGGTGACGATCACCGGTCACGAGGAACTCGGCATCCAGATCGCGACCAATCTGGCGTTCACGATCTGACGGCGATGCGACTGTTTCTCGCGTCGTACCGGTTCGGCGCGCACCGTGACCGGTTCGTGCGCCTCGTCGGCGGCCCGGGCCGGGTCGCGGTGATCGCGAACGCCGCGGATGCCTGGGGGACGGCGCGGGACTCTGCCGTGGTGTCCGACCTGGTTCCGTTGCGGAGACTCGGTTTCGACGCACACGAGTTGGACCTGCGCGAGTACGCAGGCACGCCCGACGCCCTGCGGAATCATCTGGCGGGGTGCGACGCGGTGTGGGTCCGCGGCGGCAACACCTTCGTGTTGCGCGCACAGCTCGCGGCGTGCGGCGGTGACGTGGTTCTGACGGATCTGCTGCGGCAGGATGCGCTGGCGTACGCCGGCTACAGCGCGGGCGCGTGCGTGATGTCACCGAGCCTGCGCGGCCTCGAACTCGTGGACGACCCGGCCGAGGTCGAGGCGGTGTGCGGGACGACGCCGATCTGGGACGGTCTCGGTCTGATCGATTTCGCGATCGTGCCGCACCATCGTTCTCCGGGCTATCCGGCAGAGGAGGTCGAGTTGATCGACCGCATTGCCGACGGCTACCGGAGGTCGGGCGTGAAATACAGAACCCTCACCGATGACGACGTCGTCGTGATCGGTGAGGGCTCATGATCTCGGATCAGCCGAGGACGCCCGAGCGGGTGCAGAGGACGGGAAGCAGCGACGCGCGGCGCGGAGCCTTCAGTCGTCGACGGGAGATCTCGTCGGCTCCCGCGAGCAGCGCGTCGACGAGGATCTCGGGGTCGCGGCGCCATGCCGCGACCACTCCGGCGAGGGCCTCGTCCGTGAACAGTCCACTGTCCGAGAGCGCCTCTCGCCAGGTGTTCAGCTCACCGTCGCGTACCTGGTCGACGGCGTGGACGTCGATCTCCCCGCCGTCCCACTCACAGGACAGAACCGCACTCATCAACTCTTGGGTCGGAGTTGCCATGTTGTTCATACGGCCGATCCCTTCGTCGTAATGACTTCGAGCGACGGTGTAACACTGTGACGCCGTCGAGCGATTGGAGCCCAACCTAGCCGGAATTCTCGGCCTTGACGAGGACGAATCGCCACAATCTGGTAACAGAGTGTCCACTGTGACTGATGTGACGAACGAGACGACGAACGGTCGGCCGCCCTCTGGGATCAGCTGACGAACGCGGCTTCGGCAGCGACAGCTGCAGGTACCCGCGACGCCCGCACTCGCCGTGAGGTGACCTCGTCGGAGCCGTCCAACAGGGCGTCGACCAGGAGTTCCGGGTTTCCACGCCAGGCAGCTTCGAGGTCGCGCACCATGTCGTTGGCAAGCAGTCCGGAGTCGGCGACGGCACAGACCCAGTCGTCCAGCTTCCCGGCCCTGATCGCATCGACGGCATCCGGGTCGACGGAATCCAGGTCGTCGAACTCGTAGGCGAAGATTGCCCGCACGATCCCGTCGATAGCACTCGTCACGGCCATCGGTAACTCCAATCACGCACTCCGCGCATCCGGGCGCGGTAACAACGAGCGTCGGCCAACCAACCGACACTTTCGCCGGACCTGTAACGAATCACCGGCACCGAGCGATGGGGGCAATCTAGCGCGGTCAGAGCATTGTTTGTATAGCCAGCATCGAAACATCTGGTTAACCGGCGTGTGTGATGCACCACAAAACACTCATACACCCCCCGGCTGGATCCGGAGGCGATACGGGTCGACTCCCCCGTCCGGTGGACGGCCTCGGCACGACGCGCACGCGTGCCCACCCGGCACGACACTCGCACTCACGACGGAATCCGCCCCGGAGCGCACCGGGCGGGTACAGACTGAGGGAGGCACCCGCAGGCGTGACCCGCGTCGGCAACGACCTGGAGTGGACGGCGGCGTGTGCGCAACCAGCAGTCGACGACGTTGGGAGTGCGACATGGGTGACGGCCGACCTCTCGTTCCTCCGAGCGCGGTGGATGTCGACCTCTCCGGTGTGGCAGCGGGTTGGGACCGCACCATGTCCGATCTCGAGGCAGGCATGTGGCGGATGGAGGAGGCACAACCGAGGCTCCGGTCACCGATCGTCGCCGTGGATGTCCTCGACGAATCCCCGGACTGGGATCGGCTCGTGCGGGCGCACGAATGGGCGTCGCACATCGTCCCGCGGATTCGGATGCGCGCCGTGGAACCCGTTTTCGGCCTGGGCAATCCGGTGTGGTCGGTGGACCCGGAATTCGACCTGGACTACCACCTGCGTCGGGTTCGGTTGCCCGAGCCCGCGACGTTCGACCACGCGCTGCGGATCTGCAGGCATCTGGCCTGCGAGCCGTTCGACAAGGCGAGGCCTCCGTGGACGGCGATGCTGATCGAGGGACTCGACGACGGCCGCGCGGTCTACTTCGTCAAGACCCACCACAGCATGACCGACGGCATGGGCGGCATCGGCCTGATGACGCTCCTGCACAGCAGGCGCCGCGAGCCGACCCCGGACAAGCCCGACCGTCTGCCCGCGCCGCCGGAGAACCTGAACACCGTGACGGCCTTCGGCGAGGAGGTCGTCACGCAGCTGCGCCGCACTCCCGGCCTCATCCGAGGACTCGTCGACGGCGCGGTGCGCACCGCGGCGGCGGCCGTCACCGATCCGTTGGGGACGGCGGGGGACGTGCTCGGCTACGCGAACTCACTGCGCCGAATCGTCACGCCGCCGCCGGCGGAGGGCTCTCCCCTGCTCCGCGACCGCGGCCTCGGACGGTGGTTCGGCGTCCTCGAAGTCGGTCTGCCCGAACTCAAGGCCGCGGCCAGAGCGGCAGGCGGCTCGGTGAACGACGCCTATGTCGCCGCGCTGCTCGGAGGATTCGCCCGGTATCAACGTGCACGAGGCCAGGAGCCCTCCCCCGTCCCGATGGGTATGCCGGTGAACATGCGCACCGCCTCGGATCCGTCGGGCGGCAACCGGTTCACCGCGGTCCGGTTCGTGGGTCCCGCGACCGTGGACGACCCCACCGAGCGCATCGCGAAGGTGCGGGCGATCGTCCTCGGGTTGCGGGAGGAACCGGCGATCGACGCACTCGACGTGGCCGCACCCGTCCTGTCTCGACTCCCGACCTGGTTGCTCGCCAACTGGTACCTGTCACAGTCGACGGGACTCGATCTGCAGGCCAGCAACGTCGCCGGAGTTCCCGTTCCGGTCTACCTCGCGGGCGCCCGGATCGACCGAATGTTCCCGTTCGGCCCGGCGCCGGGCTGCGCGGTGATGGCGACGATGGTCTCGCACGTCGGGGTGTGCTGCATCGGCGTCAACCTCGACACGGCTGCGGTAGCCGATCCGAAGCTGTTCATGGACTGCCTCCAGGAGGCCCTCGACGAAGTGGTGGCCCTTGGCGTGTCCGACGGGTCGAGCTGACGACCTCGGCGAGGATGGAGGTGCTGTGAGCATGGCCGTGCAGCGAGGATGGGGAGTGCGATGACGAACTCGACGAGGCCTCGGGTGTACCTGACCGAAGCGATGACGGAGACGGAGTCGGGGGTGCTGCACACCTGGCTCGGCGAGCAACTGAGCGACGCCACCGTCCCGGCGACCGCGGTCGCCATCACCGATCAGGCGCTGCTCGACCTGACCAGACGCGAGGACGACCCGCTGCTGACGCCGGTTCGGGTGGTGTGGCTGCCGCGGAACCCGAACGAGCCGGGCACGGTTCGCATGCGCGAGGCGATGTCCCCGCGCGACCCACTGCATCCGGGCCGCGGCGCGCAGCGGCGACTGCTCCGCACCGATCCGACGCGCTGCCGGGTGATCGAGGGTGAGCCCGCCCCCCTGAGTGACCTCGAACGCCGCCTCGCGGAGGACGGCGGCGGATCGCTGCCCGAGTACATCCGAAGGCAGGCCGCGCTGGCACTGGAACGGGCCGAACGGACCCTGCTCGGCGACCAGTACAAGGTGTCGAGGTTCGTGGTCGACGAGATCACCGACAGCAGGCGGTACCGCGAGGGCATCCGTCGGCTCTCGGCGGAGCAGAACGTCCGACTCAGCGATGTCGACCAGCACGCCCGGACATCCCTCGACGAGCTGGTCGCGACGCAGAGCAGGCGTGCGGTCGCACTGTGGGGCAGGCTGGGCCGCTACTTCTCCCGCGCCTACCGCCTCGACGTGGACACCGCCCGGTTCGACGAGCTGCGGGAACTCAACCGCCAGCACTCACTCGTGTTCCTGCCGAGCCATCGCTCGTACCTCGACCCGCTGGTGCTGCGTCCGGCGCTGCTGGCCAACGACCTTCCGCTCAATCACGTCATGGGCGGGTTGAACATCAACTTCTGGCCGATCGGTCCGATCGGGAAACGCAGTGGCACCGTGTTCATCCGGCGCAAGTTCGGTGACGACGAGGTGTACAAGTGGACGCTGCGCGAGTACATGCGGTACCTGATCACGAAGCGGTTCAACCTCGAGTGGTACATCGAGGGCGGCCGCGGCCGCACCGGGAAGCTGCGGCCGCCGCGCTTCGGGATTCTCACGTATCTCGCGCAGGCGTTCCAGTCGTCGGTCGCCTCGGACGTGTATCTCGTTCCGGTGTCGCTCATCTACGACCAGTTGTACGAGGTGTCGGCGATGGCGGCGGAGGCGCACGGCGAGGTCAAGCAGAAGGAAGGTCTGCGGTGGATGGTCGGCTACGTCCGCGCGCAGGGTGAACGCAACGGTGTCGCGCACGTGACCATCGGCAGACCGTTGTCGTTGGCGCAGGCTCTCGCCCAGGAATCCGATCAGCGTCGCGCCATCCAGAAGACCGCGTTCGAGGTCTGCCACCGCATCAACGAGGTCACGCCGATCACCGCGTCGTCACTGGTGCTGCTGGCCTTCCTCGGCATCGAGGATCGTGCGTTGACCGTCCGCGAGCTGGAGCTCATCCTGACTCCGCTCATCGAGTACATCCTGATCCGGGACCTGCCGACAGCGGGCGACGTCGACCTGACGAATCCGCAGGTTGTGCGGAAGGCACTGCAGACACACCTCGATTCGGGTGTCCTGCGGCGCTACGCCGAGGGCGACGAACTCGTCTACTACCTCGGATCCGATCAGCACCTCGTCGCAGCGTTCTACCGCAACAACAGCATCCACTTCCTCGTCACCCGCGCGATCGCGGAGTTGGTGATCCAGGGCGCCGTCGACGATCACCCCGACAACCTGGTGACGTCGGGGTGGGAGGACGCGAAACGCATCCGCGACATCCTCAAGTTCGAGTTCTTCTTCCCGGACAAGGCCACGTTCGAACAACAGATGCGGGACGAACTGACGATCATCCGCCCCGGCTGGGAGAACGACCTCGACGACCCCGACCACGCGTCCAAGATGCTGGAGGCGGTTCTCCCCTACCTGGCGCACCGGGTGCTGCAGCCGTTCCTCGAAGCCTACGAGGTGGTGGCCGATCAGCTGGTAGTGATGCCGGTGTCGTCGACGTTCGACGAGAAATCTTTCATGACAACGTGTCTCGGCATTGCCAAGCAGCGCCGCTTGCGCCAGCAGATCGCCAGCAGCGAGTCGATCTCGAGCGAACTGTTCGGCACCGCCCTGGCGCTGGCCCGCAATCGAGGGCTTGTCGAAACCGACGTCGAGGACGGCGACGCGGCGGGCGCCGATGCCGTCGTGGTGCGCCGGGAGGAGTTCGCCGCGGAGATACGGGCCCTGGTCGGTCGGGTGCGGCGGATCCGGGAACTCGCTCACGAGCGACTCGCCACCCTGACCGTACCCGGTGTGGCCGCGAGCGCACCGGAATCCGACGCGGACGGGCCGAGCGCATGACCGCCCTCGACGACCTGCACCGGGCGATCGCGGAGGCGCCGCCCGGCCCGGGAACGCTGGCCGCCTTCGACCTCGACGGCACCCTGATCTCGGGGTACTCGGCGTCAGTCGTGTACCGGGATCGACTGCGCAGCTTCGACATCAGTCTCGGCGAGCTGCTGCGCACGACCGGTGCGGCCTTCGACACGCAGTTCCGGGGAGCCGACGTCGGCGCACTGATGGACATCGCCGTGCAGGCCCTCGCCGGCAGGCAGGACGACGAACTGCGGGAGTGGGGTCTGCGGCTGTTCCGGCAGGAGATCGCGGGCATGATCTACCGCGACGCCCGCGACATCCTCGCCGCGCACCGCAGGGCCGGACACACGATCGTCATGGCGACGTCCGCGACGCCGTACCAGGCGCAGTACGTCGCGGACGACCTCGACATCGCCGACGTGCTCTGCTCGACTCCCGAAGTGGTGGACGGCATGCTGACCGGACGCCTCGCGGCACCGCCGCTGTGGGGCGAGGCGAAGGCGAAGGCACTCGCCGAGTACGCGGCCGGTCACGGCGCCGACCTCGCGGACGCGTTCGCCTACTCGAACGGCAACGAGGACGTGCCGATGCTCGAGTCGGTGGGCAGGCCCGTTGCACTCAATCCGGACCGCAGCCTCACCCGACGGGCCGAGCGCAGCGAGTGGCCCGTGGTTCGCCTCGCGGAGCCGCAGCGCGGACCGACGGTGCTGGCCACGGCCCGCACCGCGACCGCGCTCGGTGCGCTGATGACCGCCAGTGCGGTCGGCGTCGGCGCCGGTCTGCTGACCCGCAGTCGTCAGAACGCCGCGAATCTCGTCGGGACCGTCGGGCCCGATCTCGCGTTGACGATCCTCGGGATTCACGTCGAGGTACGGGGACGCGACAATGCGTGGAGCCATCGTCCCGCGGTCTTCATGTTCAACCACCAGAGTTCACTGGACGTGCTCGTGCTCGGCACCGTCATCCGCCGGGACGTCACGGGCGTGGCGAAGCAGGAGGCGTCACACGATCCGCGTTTCGCTCCCGTCGGGGCGTTGCTCGACGTCGCGTACGTCGATCGGGCCGACACGTCACGAGCCAAGGCCGCGCTCGCTCCCGCGGTGCAGAAACTGAAGTCCGGGATCTCCATCGCGATCGCGCCGGAGGGAACCCGGTCTCCCACTCCGAAACTCGGCCGGTTCAAGAAGGGCGGCTTCCACCTGGCGCTGCAGGCCGGGGTTCCGGTCGTGCCGATCGTCATCCACGACGCAGGCGAACTGATGTGGCGCAATTCGTTTGTCGCCCATCCCGGCACGGTTCACGTCGAGGTCCTCGACCCGGTGCCGACGACCGACTGGACGACGGAGGGTCTCGACGACCACGTCCGCGAGGTGCGCGAGCTGTTCGAGGAATGCCTGCGACGGGGTCCGCGGTGATCACTCGCGCCGCTGCGCTTGGCACCGTTGTCCTGGGCGCCGGTGTCCTGGTCGCCGTGACGATCCTCGCGGGGTGTTCCTCGGACGACGACCCACCGCAATCGATCACCATCGAGTTGGCACCCACGGACCAGGTCGTGTCGGCGACGACGGACATTCCGGTCGCGGACCGGTGCACCGCCGACGAACTGTCACTGAACCTCGGGCGCACCGACGGATCGGCGGGGTCCGTGACGATGCCGCTGGTGTTCACGAACACCGGCGACCGCACCTGCATCCTGTCCGGCTTCCCCGGCGTCTCGTACGTCACCGCCGAGAACGGCACGGAGGTCGGCGCGGCGGCGACCCGGTCGGGTTCGCCGAGCGGTCCCACCACCCTGCCCCCCGGCGGACGCGCGACGGCGACGGTCCGCGCGGTACAGGTCCTGAACTACCCGGACTACCAGTGTGGCCCGACACCGGTTGCCGGACTTCACGTGTATCCGCCGGACGACTCGACCGCGCTGTTCGTCGCCTACCCGGGCACCGGATGCGCACTACCCAACGTCGATCAACTGCAGGTCACCGCGGTCGTACCGATGTGATCGCCGAAAGGGAGTTCATGGCAGAGACATTCGACTCGGTGGACGACTATCTGGCGTCGTTCCCCGACGAGACCCGCGAGGTGCTCGACAGGATCCGGCGCACGCTCCACGACGCCGTTCCGGACGCAGGCGAGAAGATCAGCTACCAGATCCCCACTCTCACCGTCGACGGCAAGCCGGTCGTGCACTTCGCCGGGTGGGCCAAGCACGTCAGTGTGTATCCCCTCCCGGAGGGCGACGACGCGTTCGCCGCCGAGCTCGCCCCCTACCGGTCCGGCCCGGGAACCGCGAAGTTCCCGTTGAACAAGCCGATCCCCTACGACCTGATCGGCCGCATCGCGACCTTCCTGGTTGTCGAACGCGCGAGCTGACAAGGAATCCGGTCCGAGTTCGGGCTCTCACTCCGAGTCCGCGCAGGCTCCCCGAAGCAGGTCGCCCGGGGTCCCGCCGGGAAGGTGAATCCACCCTTCACGCCGTGCGACGTCGACGGCGTCCGCGACGGGAAGCCTGGTCCGCCCGAGGTCGACGGCGCGGGCAATCGTTCCCGCGACGACCGCGTCGAAGGCATGATCCGACGCCGTGCACAGGTCACGGTACGGACCGAAGTCGAATCCCGGTGTGGCGGCCTCGAACAGGCTCACCAGGTCGGCCAGGCGCGCACTGTTCGCGACGCCCTTGTATCCACGGGACGGCAGTCCCCACAGCTTCAATGCCGCCGCCGGATAGGTCTCGACCACCGACCCGACCACCCTACCGACGTCGAGTCCGGCGACGGCCAATTCCCCGAGCAGCCCGGCGCAGCGCAATGCCACGTGCGCGATGAGGTCGGCGGACACGCTCAGCGGAACGATCCCGGTCACCTCGTGCACCACGCGATCCGTGTGGCGACGCACCAACGGTTGGCGCCCCGCCTTCGTACCGAGGTCGACCGAGACCGGATCACCCCGATGATGCGCGGCGACGAAGTCGACAAACGCGTCGGGCCACCCGAACGGCGCGTCGATACCGACGCGATCGGCGGGCGTCACGACCGCGACGATGTCGGCGTCGGACGCGCCGAGACGAAGGTCGGCGATCCGCGCCGACCTCGCTTCCCACTCGATGACGGCGACCGCCGTCTTGTCCGGTTCGGCCGCGAGGTCGATGCCCACTGTCCGCATCCGATCACCGTATCCACCGGTCTCGGTGGTCGCGGAGCAGTCGTGAGCGAATGATGAGGGCATGACCGCTGATCTGACCGTCCTCGCCGGGGAGCTCCCCGACGGAGTCCTCCTCACCGACCCCGACATCGTCGCCGGCTACCGCCAGGACTGGGCCGCCGACCCCAACGCGGGAACGCCGCTCGCGGTGGTACGCGCCACCAGCACCGAGGACGTGCAGACCGCGGTGCGGTGGGCCGCCGCGCACCGGGTCCCGGTGGTGCCGCGCGGCGCCGGATCCGGGCTCTCGGGTGGTTCGTCCGCCGTCGACGGTGGGATCGTGTTGTCCACCGAACGCATGCGAGCCATCGAGGTCGATCCGGTGACGCGGACCGCGGTGGTCCAGCCGGGGTTGCTGAACGCGGAGGTCAAGAAGGCCGCCGCCGAGCACGGCCTCTGGTACCCACCGGACCCGTCGTCGTTCGAGATCTGCTCGATCGGCGGCAACGCCGCCACCAATGCGGGCGGCCTGTGCTGCGTGAAGTACGGCGTCACCACCGACTACGTTCTCGGGATGCAGGTGGTGCTGGCCGACGGGACCGCGGTTCGGTTGGGTGGGCCGCGTCTGAAGGATGTGGCGGGACTGTCGCTGACGAAACTGTTCGTCGGCAGCGAGGGCACTCTCGGCGTCATCACCGAACTGACGTTGAAACTGATTCCGGCCCAACCACCGAGGTCGACGATGGTCGCGTCGTTCGCGACGGTGGAGGCTGCGGCGGAAGCGGTGCTGGCGATCACCCGGACGCTGCGCCCGGCGATGCTCGAGTTCATGGACCAGGCCTCGATCAACGCCGTCGAGGATTCACTGCGGATGGGACTGGACCGGTCCGCCCATGCCCTGCTGTTGGCGCAGTCCGACGCTCCTGGCGCTGCCGCAGAACAGGAGATCGCCGCGATGGTCGCGGCCTGCGAGTCCTGTTCCGCCACCGAAGTGTTCGCCACCGACGACCCCGACGAAGGTGAGGCGTTCACCGCCGCCCGCCGCGCGGTGTTCCCCGCTGTGCAGGCGCTCGGGTCTCTGCTCCTCGAGGACGTCGGCGTGCCGATGCAGGTGCTGCCGACGCTGATCGCGGGCGTCGAGCGGATCGCCGCCGACTGCGGGGTCCGGATCTGCGTCGTCGCGCACGCCGGTGACGGGAACACCCACCCGCTGATCGTCTTCGACCCGAACGACGCCGACGAGACTGCCCGCGCTCAGCGTGCGTTCGGTGACGTGATGGACCTCGCCCTCCGGTTGGGCGGCACCATCACCGGCGAACACGGTGTGGGTCGCCTCAAGCGGGACTGGTTGCCGAACCAACTCGGACCGGACGTGATGGACCTGACCCGCCGGATCAAGAACGCTCTCGATCCGGACGGCATCCTCAATCCCGGCGCAGTCCTCTCCTGACCCTGCGTCACGCCCCGAGGACGGGTGGCGCGACCAGCGGCAACGTCCCGACGAGGTCGTTGCCGTTGTCGGCGTTGACCAGGTAGGCGGGCGTGTCGTGCTCGGCGTCGGAGTCGCCCTGGCCGCGCCCGGCAGCGGGCGGCATCATGCCCGCGCCGGGTGCGCCCGGCTTCCCCGCCGCGCCCGCACCGGCAGCCGATGCCGCGGGCACCTGTCCGCCACCGGGAGCGGCCACGACACCCGATCCTCCGTACCCTCCGGAGACGGAACCTGTTCCGGCGTAACCTGACCCGGTCGACCCTGCCCCACCCGATCCGTGGCCGGGTGTCGTGGAACCGTAGCCACTGCCACTGCCATTTCCACTGCCACTTCCCGGTGAGCCCACACCGGCGCTCCCGACCGCCGTGCCCGGGCCGTCCGGACCCAGTCCGGCCGCTCGCACCTCGCTTCGGTCGTCCGACCCGCCCGACCACTCGTTCGGGTTCGCGGCATTCGCGCCGTCCCCCGCCACCGCGCCGCCGGCGCCCTGCGACGATCCGCCCTCGCTTCCGGGAGCGCCCGCCGCGGTGTCGACGTCAGTGTTCCGCGGCTCCGTGTAGTCGGCCGACCACGCTCCTGTGCCGCCACCGCCACCGTATCCACCACTTCCGCCGCTGGCGCCTCCGCCGCCCATGCCTCCGTCGCCGCCGGGACCACCGGTGACGCTGACCGGGGCAGGCAGCGTCGGCACCCGCGTGTCGGCCTGCCGCATGACCGGGCTGTACACCGTTTTCATGATGTGAATGGCCTGCTGGTGGGCTTCGCTGGCCTCGTGCATCGGCCCCTTGATCCCGAAGGCGCTGAGGACGAAGTCCTGCGGTCGGGACAGGAAGCCCAGTTCCACCGGCGGCGGCATGGTCGCCTTCACCTGAGTGATCGCCGTGGCCGCCTCCTCCACCTTCGTTCCCACGAGGCTGCCCGCGGCCGCCAACTGATCGGACGCCGTCACGTAGCGCTCGGTGGCCTGCTTGGCGTTGTCCGCCGCGACACCCGCCCATCGGGCCGCGTCACCGCTCCCGATCTCGCCCATCACGGCGACCTTGAAGTCGTTGAGCCCCATGCTCAGTGCGGCGCCGATCGCGGTCCACCCCTCCGCACTGGCAGTGACGACAGCCGGGTTCATCGGCTCCACCGCTGCCATGATCGCCTCGTGGGACAGGGAGTCGAAGTTCTCGTCGACGTACACGGTGGCGTCGAACTCGCCGCCGAAGCGGCTTTCGAGTTCGGACTGTCTGGGGTAGATCGCGGCACGGTCGTCGTTTCCGACGCTCCAGTGGTTGATCTGCGCGCGCCCCGACACCTCACCGCCGACGATGTCCACCAGGGCGGGCCCCGCCACGTCCATGGCGATACCTGCCGCCTCCACGATGGCCGAGCCCAGCACCTCGGTCGGCACGAGCTTGTCCACGAAGCTCATATTCGCCCCCTCCACATCGCGTCCATCAGGCCCCACGCACGATCCCGCTCACGGCGACGGCCGCCCACACGACTCCCGCAACTGCGATTCGCCGCATGTCACCCCCTGTCGAAGTCGGCCCACTGATCGTTTGGACGCGCGGGAGTCCGATTCGGTTCCACGTTCTGGGGACATGTCGTGGAACACCGGCTCGGCTCCCGGCTGCGGGCCGTCAGTCGCGATAGCGTGGACGTCACATGGCATGCCGGGCACGACGGACGAGGGGGATCATGGCCGAATCGGAGAGTTTCGATGTCGTCGTCGACCGCGCCTGGTCCGACCATCAGGATCGTCTCGCCGACGTGATCGCGGTGATGCGGGAGGACGATCTCCTCGCACTTGAACTGGGCGAGGAGTCGAGTGTCGACGGGTTCGTCCCGTGCGTGCAGTTCCTGGCGTGGGGGGACGGCCAGATCCGCTGCGAGGTGCCGTCGAACGCCTATCTCGATCCGCGGTATCGGCTGTCCGCGGCCGACGAGGCCCGCTTGGTGGCGTTGGGGTGGCAACGACCGACCCGGGCTCCCGAGGACGAGCCCGATTCGGGTTCGCCCGCGTTCTTCGTCGACAAGCCGTCGAACTGGGCGGATCAGTTGGCCGCGATGTCGGTGACGGTGTTCCGCGAGGTGTGGTCGGTGCCGCATCCGACGTTCCTGCGGGTCGATGCGCCGGGTGCACAGGAGTATGCCGACGCGCTGGAGCCGGCAGAGGCGGATGACGAGCCGTACTCCCTGGATCTGGCGCGGGCGGTGACTCCGCGCGACTCCGCTCACCTGTACGACCTGGTCGCGTCGACGTTGTCGGAGTTGTTCGACGAGCCGGCCGGCGAGGACGACCCGGACGGCGACGACGACTTCATGGTGGCGATCGGGCAGCTCGTCGGTTTCGTGGGACCACACCTCGACGGCGGTGAGGTGCAGGTCCGGATGCCGCTGGTGCGGGACGTCAGCGACCGCACCCGGGCGAGTGAGCTGGTGGCAGATCTGAATCGGCGGTGGCCGCATCTGAAGTTCACGCTGACCGCGGATCGGGTGGACGTGTGGGCGGCGGTGCTGGCGACCCCGTACGTTCCCCAGCATCTGATCGACACGCTGCAGCAGCTGTTCGCGTTCGCGCGGACGGTCGATCCCCGTTTCGCCAACCGGTTCGGCGGCCGGTTGGACGCCCTGGCGGACGACGAACCGGACGCCGTCGAGGTGCAGCGTGGCGAGTTGACGCCGCCGCAGGCGCCGAGTCAGGGACGACCGGGGCGTCAGGGTGAACTGTTCCCGGATCCGGACGAGCAGACGCTCTTCGACGAGCCGAACTGATCGACCACCGGCGGACCATGCGGAGGACGAAGAAGGCGGACGCGGTGGCGACGCTGGTCGACACGCTGTACGACCAGCGGGAGCGAGCGTGGGCGGCGGCGCTGGTGACGACGCAGACCTTCCTGGACACGCTGGCCGATTCGGTACTCGAGGACGAGGATCGCGACCGGCTGAACGCCGACGAGGCCCGGATCAAGGATCGGGCGCGGACCGTCGACAAGATCATGCGCAAGGTGGCGAACGGGCAGATCCAGCGCCCGACGACTCCCGAGGATGTCGCCGAGTCGTTGCACGACCTGCTCGGCGTGAAGGTGCTGTGCAAGACACCTCGTGATCTGACGGCGTTCACCGAGAAGCTGGAGGAGGCGTGCGCGTCACCTGCGTGTTCGGTACGGCTCGCGCACCCGCCCACCGATTACGTCACGGCACCGAAGGACAGCGGGTACCGCGCCTACCACGCGGTGTTGCTGGTGAAAGTTGCGACGCACGAGGGCGATCTCCCCGTGAAGGTGGAGGTGCAGGTGAAGACGCGCCTGCAGGACGCGTGGGGCGAGCTGACGCACGAGGACATGTACAAGCCCGGCAAGGCGCTCAAGCCCAACGAGTTCCACCAGGAGGTGGCGCGCCGGATGGCGGAACTCCTCGACAACGTGGACACGATGGCGGACCTGCTCGCGGCGGAACTGGATCGGCAGACAGCACCGGAAGGCGAAGCGGGCCCGGAGCTCGACGAGGTGACGGTGTTCGCGCGAGTCACCCGAACGGGCAGACGCTATGCGCTGGCAATCTCCCCGGACGGCAGGCAGGGGTTGATTCCCGCACGATCCGTGCGGGCTGCACTCGGGACGAATGCCCGGATCAACGTCGCCAGCCATCTCCATGTCGGGGACACCGTGGACGTGCGGATCGAGGAGACGGACACGGCCCTCTACTTCCACCCCGTGTCACTCGGCTGAGCGTGGGACCAGCGGCGGAGTCACCCGAACCGGCCACCTGTGCACACCGCTTCGGTTCGCGGTCGCGGTACGGTCGGAGGTTATGAGCGCCGACCCGCACGCCGATTTCACCCTCGCCTCGTTGGCGCGGGTGGTCGGGCAGACGTCCTACGGTCGCGGCGTCCGCTATGCCCGTTCGGGCGCCGTCGCGGGCATCGACTGGTATCCGGACGAACTCAGGGCGATCGGGACCGTCGAGGGTACGGGTTCGTACCAGGCGATCGCGAACTTCCAGCGGTTCGGTGAGGAGATCGAGTTCACCTTCGGACAGTGTTCGTGCCCGGTCCGGATGAACTGCAAGCACGTGGTGGCGTTGACGGTCGTGTTGGTCGAATCCGCGTTGGACGAGGCGGAGTCCGGACCGGACTGGGAGGCGATCCTCGACTCCGCCCTGCCCGAGGACCACACCCCGGCCGGGACGATGCCGCTCGGTGTGCAGTTGTCACTGATGCGCGGCCCGCGTTCGGACCGGTGGGGCATGGCGGCGAGACTGGTTCGGCCCGGCAAGGCGGGCTGGGTGAACGGCAACATGACGTGGTCCGGTCTCGGGCACGTTCCCGAGGCGGACCCGCGGCAGGTCCTGCTTCTCTCCGAGTTGTGGTCGACGTATCAGGTGGGCAGGCGCGGCTACTACGGATACGGCAACGAGAAGGACATCGACCTCACATCCGTGATGCCGGAACGGTTGTGGACGCTGATCGACGAGATGTACGACGCCGGTGTCGAATTCGTCCACACCCGGAAGGAGATGGGGACGATACCGCGGCCGGCCCGTGCCGAGTTGGTCGTGGACCTCTCCCGGTCGGATCGTGGTCTCGACGTGACGCCGACCATCCACGTCGACGACTCCGACCTGCCCGTGAGCGTGCTCGGATTCTTCGGCTCCGACCCGCATGGGGTGCTCTACCTTCCCTCCGACGAGCCTCGCAAGCCCGAACCCGACCGGTGGCCGTTCCGGATGGCCCGGCTCACCGGCCGCGCACCGCGGGCGATGCAGGACCTGATCATCGGGAACGAGTCGGTGACGGTGCCGCCGGAGGACACGACCCGGTTCACCAGCGAGTACTTCCCCCGCCTGCAGCGCGCCGCGGCGGTCCGCTCGTCGAGTGACGACTTCACGCCGCCGACGGTGGAGGGCCCCGGACTGGTCCTCGACGTCGCCTACTCCGAAGGGCACCGCGCCGACGTGACGTGGTGGATGTCCTACCGGATCGACGGCGTGGAACGGCTGGCGGCGCTCGACGGTCCCCTGCACGAGGCGTTCCGTTCGGAGGAACGTGAACGTGCGCTGCTCGCCGGACTCGACGCGCCACTCGACCAATACGGCCTACGCCGGGAGGGCGTCGACCGTCCGTACCCGCGCGTGACGTTGCACGGCCTCGACACCGCCCGGGTCGCGGGCGAGCTGCTGCCGTTGCTCGAGAGCCGCGACGACGTCGAGGTCCGGGTGAGCGGTAGTCCCGCCGACTACCGGGACGCGGGCGAATCCCTGCAGATCGGGGTCGGCACCGACGCGACGGACGACGGCGACTGGTTCGATCTGGAGATCACGGTTCGTGTCGAGGGTCAGCCGGTGCCGTTCAAGGACGTCTTCACCGCCCTCAGCGCGGGCGACTCGCACCTGCTGCTCCCGGACGGCGCGTACCTGTCCCTGGACAAGCCTGAGCTGCAGCGCCTCAAGGCGCTGATCACCGAGGCCAGGGACATGCACGACCAGGATCCGAACCAGTTGCGGCTGAGCAGGTTCCAGGCCGGGGTGTGGGAGGAGTTGGCGGCGCTCGGCGTCGTGGAGCGTCAGGCCGAGCAGTGGCGGGTGCAGGTGCAGGGTCTGTTGGACCTCACCGAGACCGCGGACCTGGAGCCACCGTCGACGCTGCGGGCGACACTGCGGCCCTACCAGCTCGACGGGTTCCGGTGGCTGGCGTTCCTGTGGACCAACCGACTCGGTGGCATCCTCGCGGACGACATGGGTCTCGGCAAGACGGTGCAGTCGTTGGCGCTGATCTGCCATGCGCGGCAGACGAAGTCGTCGGCTGAACCCGTACTGATCGTGGCGCCGACGTCGGTGGTGCCGAACTGGGCGTCCGAGGCGCAGCGGTTCGCGCCGCACCTGAAGGTCGTCGCCATGTCCGAGACGTCCGCGAAGCGCGGCGCGGCCCTCGGTGAGTCGATCGAGGGTGCGGACGTGGTGATCACCTCGTACACGCTGGCCCGGCTCGACGCCGACGAGTACGAGTCGTACCGGTGGTCGATGCTGCTGCTCGACGAGGCGCAGTTCGTCAAGAATCACCGATCCAAGGCGTATCAGGCGATGCGCCGGATCGACGCCCCGACGAAGATCGCGATCTCGGGCACGCCGCTGGAGAACACCCTGATGGAGCTGTGGTCGCTGCTGTCGATCACGGCGCCGGGACTGTTCCCGCATCCGACGAAGTTCCAGGAGTTCTACCGCACGCCCATCGAGAAGTCCGGGGACACCGAACTTCTCGCCCAGCTGCGCAGGCGGATCCGTCCCCTGATGCTGCGCCGCACGAAGGAGCAGGTCGCCGCCGATCTGCCCGAGAAGCAGGAGCAGGTGCTCGAGGTCGAGTTGTCGCCGCAGCACCGCAAGCTCTACGACACCCGGCTGCAGCGGGAGCGGCAGAAGATTCTCGGTCTGGTCGACGACCTCGACTCCAACCGGTTCACGATCCTGCAGTCGCTGACGGTGCTGCGCCAGCTCAGCCTCGACCCCGCCCTCGTCGACGACACGCACCGGACGGTGGGGTCCGCGAAGATCGACGCGCTGATCGAGCAGCTCGAGGACGTCGTCGCGGGCGGGCACCGCGCGCTGGTGTTCAGCCAGTTCACCGGCTTCCTCGACCGGGTTCGCACGCGCCTCGACGCGGAGAACATCGCGCACTCCTACCTCGACGGGCGGACCCGGGGTCGCGCGCAGGTGCTCGACGAGTTCAAGAGCGGCGACGCGCCCGTCTTCCTGATCAGCCTCAAGGCGGGCGGGTTCGGGCTGAATCTCACCGAGGCCGACTACTGCTTCCTGCTCGATCCGTGGTGGAACCCCGCCACCGAGGCGCAGGCGGTGGACCGCACCCATCGAATCGGCCAGACCCGAAACGTGATGGTGTATCGACTCATCGCGAAGGACACGATCGAGGAGAAGGTGATGACGCTCAAGGGGCGGAAGTCGGAACTGTTCTCGTCGGTGGTCGACGAGGGCGGTGCGTTCAGCTCGTCGCTGTCGGCCGAGGACATCCGCGAGCTGCTCAACTGAAATCGTGGCTCCCCCACGCCAACCCTCCCACTGTTAGCATCGCCTAAGTTCCTGGGTCACCGACCCGAGAACCATCGAAGATGACTGCCGCTCAACAGAACTGCGTCGAGCGGCGCTTTCACGTGAGGAGAAACACATGGGATCGGTCGAGGATCTGTTGGCGTCCAGCCAGCTCGTTTCGTCGCTGGAGCACCTGTTCGGCGTGCTCGCGGGACTCTCCGCCTCCTGACCGCCACGCTGCGACCTGGACAGCGGGCGCAGCGCCACTCCCCGACCCGTCGGGGTGAACTTTTCACTCGGGACCGCAGCGGTCCCGCCGCATTTGGAGGTACACCATGGGCTCTCTCGAAACCGCCGCCCTGATTCCGCTCGGCAGCGTCGACATCGTCGGTGCCGGCCTGGTCGACTCGGTCACCAACACCATCAACGCGCTGGTCATCCTGGCCGGCGGGATCAGCCAGAGCTGATCCGCCGGCTCGTCACCGACGAAGGCCCGTACGGCACTGCGCCGCACGGGCCTTCGTCGTCGTGTCGTGACCCTGCTCCGCGCCCGTGGCCGGTGCCTCCAGGAGCTTGTGAGCCGAGCCGAAGCGCAGCGGAATAACGACACCACTTCGGGCGGTTGTTCGAGTCGACTGTGCACGCCGTAGCGTGCTGGGTACCCGACGAAAGGACGGCGACCGTGTCGCATCGCATCGAGCACCTGCCGGAGAACAACCGATTCGAACTCCTCGTCGACAACAAGGTCGCCGCCTACGCCGAGTACTCCGAGCACCACCACGTGCGGGACTTCGACCACACGGTCACCGAGGACGAGTTCCGCGGGCAGGGACTCGCCGGCGCGCTGGTCGCAGCCGCCCTCGACACCACGCGCGCCGAGGGGCTGAAGATCCGCACGTCCTGCTCGTATGTGAACGCCTATGTCGCGAAGCATCCCGAGTACCAGGATCTCGTCGCCTGAGCACTCGGACGTAGATCTGAGCGGTGCGGACCGGAGCAGGTCGCGGGCGCCTGCCTGCCGGACCATTTCACGGCACTCCGGGTTGGCTTCGAGGTGCCGCAACAATGCGATGGGTGAGTTGGGTTCCGAGACAAGCCTGCTCGCGCGGATGACCACCACCCGATCGGTGTCGAGGCCACACTACTCGGCCTCCCGGGGTGCGGACTGTCCGGCGGCGTCGCAGCCATGCTGCGACTGCCGCACCCTGTCGGGGGTGGATGTGAAGCTTGGTGCATCGCAGCACCCACCGCCCTTCAGGAGGAAGCCGAGTATGTCGGTCCCCGCAGTGACCACCACCGCCCACGTCAACGAGGCCGTCTACATCGACCCGCGTGCCGGGAACGACAAGTTCTACCGGACCTTCACCTTCGGCTCCGTGTGGGTTTCTCAGTACGGCCGCAACGGCACCCTGGGCACCTTCACCAAGCTCGTCGAGGCCGCCAGCCCCGAGGCGGCAGCGAAGGCCGCCGCCGCCAAGTTCGCCGGCAAGGTGAAGAAGGGCTACGAGCCGGTGCGCTCGGGTGCCGTCGAAACCAGCGCCGTCATCACAGCGGACAACCTCACGGTGCTCGACACACTCGCGGAGGGTCTGCAGAAGGGTGACGCCGTCGGCATCGTCACCGAGCCCGTCGCCGCCGTCGAGATGGATGCCCGCCGTGACGACTTCACCGCTGCCGCTGTCGAGGCACTGACCGCCATCTCGTCCCTCGGGGAGCCCGCGGTCGCCGAGGACTCCATTCCGTTGCTGCCGGTGCGGCCGATGCTCGCGTCCGTGCAGCCCGCCGCGACCGTAGCGGACGCGATGGACTCCGACGACTGGTACGCCCAGTTCAAGTACGACGGCGACCGTGTCGTCATCGAAGTCGACAACGGTGAGATTCGCGTGCTCAACCGCCAGGGCCAGGCGAAGGTCCGCAATGTCGGACCGGCGCACCTGAATCCGTTCAGCGCCTTGCACTCCGGCCGCTGGGTCTTTGACGGTGAGGTGGTGGGACGCACCCTGGTGCTGTTCGACCTCATCGTCGCCACCAACGGCGTCCACACCTGGACGCGGGAGACCACCACGTTCCCGGACCGTCACCACGCGCTCACCATCCTCACCGAGTTGCTGGGCATCCCCGCAGTCGACAAGGCCCCGGAGGGCAGTTCGGTGGTGCTCGCGCCGATCGCGGTGACCGCCCAGACTAAGGTCGCCATGCTCGAATCCGCTGTGGCCGAGCAGCGTGAGGGCATCATCCTGCGCCATCGCGGCGGCACCTACGAGTCCGGTCGCCGCTCGACCATGCTGGTCAAGCACAAGCTCATCAAGGACGTCGATGTCGTCGTCACCGCCCTGCACCCGGTGAAAGATTCCGCGGAGCTCGCCGTCCACGACGCCGAGGGGAACCTCGTCCAGGTCGGTACCGCGTCCACCATCGGCAAGGGTGCGGTCGAGGTCGGTCAGGTCTGGGTGGTGACGTTCCTGTACGTCACCAACCCCGAACACCCGCGCATGGTCCAGCCGCGCCTGATCCGCCAGCGCCACGACAAGGCACCCGCGGAGTGCCTGCTCGGCCAGTTCGCCGACGCAGGCACGAACAAGACCGTCTGACCCTCACGCGAAGGGCACCAGAAGTCCCCGACACCGCGGTGGTGTCGGGGACGTCCCCGTCACCGGGTGCGCGCCGGAGCGAGCCGCCTGCCATCACTGCCCCCGGGGGCGACTGTCCGGACCGCCACCCACCGCGAACGCGCCCACCGCGCCGCCGCGACGGTCTGACCGACGGACACGAACTCCGCACGTGTCGGAGCCATCTTCTGTCGGCGCCAGACGGCGACCGCCGACGCCAAGATTGCGGCGGCGATCAGGGAAGGAAGAACCGGCCGAGCATGGCAGCCGTAGTCGTGAATCGGAGTAGACAACGGATCCCCCGAAATCGCACAACGGGGGTGCCCCCAGCGGGCCCGTTCAGAAGGCGTCGTCGTCGGGGTGCAGCGGCCCGAACACCGCCCGCCACGGCCCCGCCAACAGGTCATAGTGCTGCTGCTCGAATCCGTACCGGCCGACGAGATCTCGGACGACGAGCGCGAGCGCAGCCTCCCAGGCGGCCTTCCACTCGACGGACCAGACGCCACCGAACGGCCTGGTGGCGTCCGCAGCCGCGGCCCACGCGGCGTCGACGTTGCGGACCTCGCACCAGGCGGCGCACATGGCGATACCGGCCGCGTCGATGGCCCCACCGTCGGCGGCTGAACCTCCACAGCCGCCGGCCGCCGTGGCCCGGGCGGTGGCGAACTGCTCGACTTGTTCGGGTGTCGCGGTGGCGACGATGCGGACCAGAGCGCCGATCTCCTGCCACTGTGGATCGGTGATCGCTGCTGTCTCGGCATCCAACGTGTGGCCGATGACCTGCATGGTTTCCCCAAAGCGTTGCGGATCCAGCGGTGCACGCCAGGCGGCGCAAGAAGTAAAGCCTGGCGTACGACAGCATGCCGGTGCCGCTTCCGATCGCATCCCGGCGTGGCGCCACCGAATCCGGACAGCCGCGCCGGCGGCGGCCCGGACGTGAGACGACGGTGGCCCCAACCGAAGTCGGGGCCACCGTCGTCTCGTCCTCGCCAAACGCTTCCATCGAATGTCCTGCTCGCTGGCAGTGTCGGCGGTAGCGTTTCTGTATGGACCTGCGCCACGACGTCGCCGGTGTCGGGCCAACGCTGATACTCGTGCACGGGATCGCAGATCGGCGGCAATCCTGGGCATGCGTGTTGGATCAGTTGACGCCGTATCGCCGGGTGGTCACCGTTGATCTTCCGGGCCACGGAGAGTCGGCCGCCCTCTCGGATGGGGACGACGTGTTGGGCCTGCTCTTCGACGAGTTGACCGGTTTCGTCCGATCCGTGACACCGGCGGGAGAACGCCCACACATCGCCGGAAACTCTCTCGGGGGCTGGCTTGCCCTGGCCATGGCTGCCCGCGGCGAGGTGGCCTCGGTTACCGCGCTTTCTCCAGCAGGATTCTTCGTCAACCATGTCGATCAGAGGCTCACCGATCTGACGTTTCTGATATTGCGCGGACTCACCCGGGCGACTGGTTCGCGGATGCCGAAGACGATGAGCCTGCGGCCCCTTCGCTCCGCCTCACTCGCGCCGTTCTACGGCCATCCCAGCCGTGTCTCGTACGAGGATGCGGTGATCGGCGCCCATTCGCTCGCCACGAACGCCGTGCTGGACCGGGCGAGGAAGGCGACCTTCGACTTCCCGGCGCCCGTCGACCCGGAGGTGCCGGTCACGGTCGCGTGGGGTCGGCGGGACATGATCTTGCCGGTGTATCGGGCGCGGCGTGTGCGGAGTGTGTTCCCGCAGGCCCGGGTGATGGTGCTGCCCGGGATCGGGCACGTGCCGATGACCGACGATCCTGAGTTGATCAGCACGATTCTGCTCGGTGGCAGCTCCGCGCTGTCCCGAGAATCTCCAGGCTGACCCCAATCGATCGTGTGGTGCGCAGCGTCGCCGTACACGTGCGTGACGTGTGGACCGCTATCGCTGAGGGACTCCGACTCGTCGACCAGCCCACCGGTGACGAGGGGATCCCATCGCACCTGGTCCGGCAGGTTCATGGACTCGAGCAGGGCTTCGGTGCCTGCGAGGAGTTCGGCGGCGCGGGCGTCGATGTCGGCGAACATCGGGCCGCCAACTGGCATGCGGCTCGCTGGAGGTGCACGGTCACATCCCGACGCGGGTAACCACCACCCCCTTCCCTGTTTGCACAACTCTGTGCAGAATGTCGGTTAACTAATGACAGGAGGACGGCATGTCTGTGGCAGAGCGGATCATCGCCGAGCAGCGCGCGACGGTGGACGAGGCACAGGCGGTGTTCGACGACGCGCCTCCTGCCGACCCGGACTTCCTGATCGGCACGTGGCGCGGCGCCGAGCTGCGCACGGGACACAAGATGGACGGCATGCTCGACGCCAGCGGCTGGTGGGGCAAGCAGTTCGTGGACGCGGAGACCGTGCACCCGCTCCTGTTCCCGTCCGCGGACGGCCGGTCCCTGTGGGCCCTCGATCCGCAGCGCATCCCGTTCACGCTGCTGATGCACCGCCTCGTCCCGTCCTTCGAGGGCAAGGACCTGTCGAGGCTCGTCGCCACCGGCCGACCCGTCGTCTCGACACGCAAGCCCAAGGCACGGCTGCGGTCCACCCGCTTCCGCGGCGTCGACACCGCCACGATGATCTACGACGCACACCCCATCAACGACGTGTTCCGCCGCGTCTCCGACGACACCGTCATCGGATGGATGGACCTGCGTGGATCGGAGCGCCCCTACTTCTTCTCCCTCACCCGCGACGAGTCACTGCCGGTGGTCGCCGGCTCCCGCTGATCCACCGCCCCCAACCCACACCACCCGTCTGGCCGACGCCGCCCCAACACCCCCTTTCTTTTGACCGAATGTGGCGTTCGGTCACTTCAAGTGACCGAACGCCACATTCGGTCACGCCGGCCCAGCGCACGACCACCCACTCACAGCGGGTCCGCGAACGTCGCGTTGATCCGCAGCGCCTGGTCGACGACGCGCTCCGCTAACTGCACCCGCTCGTCGACGGTGCCCGTGAGCAGGACCCAGGACCGTCCCGTTGCGGTGAGCGCGTCCTCGAACCACCGGGTCATGTCGGCGCGGATGTGTTCGCCGTCGCGAATTCCGTCCTGCACGAAGGGAACTCCGTCGTGGTCGGTGAGCAGGTAGAGGGCGCCGCGCTCGGGGGCGACGGCGTGCCCCGCGGACTCTCCGAGGTACCGCCGTTCCCACACGGTGGTGGCGAACGCGTCGGTGTCGCAGATGAGGACGGGCGACCCGGCGCGGGCCGCCGCCTCTTCGAGCCGTGTCTGTTCGGCGGCGATGTGGGCGAAGTCGTCGCCGGTCCACACGAGGTCGTCCATCGACGCATCCGAGCGCTCGCGTCGCAGGTGGTCGAGCTTGTCCACCGTGGCCTGCCGCCCGTACTCGGGCACCCACCCGGTCCGCGCCCAGACGCCGCCGCGCCCGCGAAACCGCTCGGCCAGTGCGCGGCTGACGGTGGTGGTGCCGGTCGACTCGGCACCGACGACCACGATCCGCGTCGTGAGACCCGCGCGAGCCGGGGCGTCGAGGTCGTCCCAGCGCGCCGGCAGGTCGGCGCGGCAGTCCGTCCCCGACACGGGATGGTTGACGCGTCCGGGGTCGACGCTGACGTGGGTGGCCGAGAACCACTGCGCCAGTTCGTCTCCGTACTTCTCGCTGGAGACGACGGCGTCGACGGGGACGGCGGTGACGCGGCGGACCGCGGCCCGCATGCACGCAACCTGCGCCGCCCACACGGGTTGCGAGTCGAGGTCCATCGGCGCGTCGCACAACACGCCGGTGATGGTCACCGTCTCCGCGCCGGCGTGAGTGTCGCGCATCCAGGACACCCTGTCCGCCAACGGAATCGACTCCGCAGCGGACGCCATCACCACCACCGTCACCCGCTCGGCGACCTCGGACGCCGAGCGGACGAGGTGGTGGTGGCCGGCGTGCGGCGGATAGAACTTGCCAATCACGAGCGCGTGCCGATACATCACGCCACCACCGCGAACTCGGGCGTCGCGACGCGGCTACGACGCCACGCGACGAGCCCGCGGACGCACAGCAGCAGGAACCCGCAGTACAGCAGGGCGGTCAGCGTCAGCCCCTTGTGCAGGTACAGCGGGATGTAGATGAGGTCCGCGGCGATCCACAGCAGCCACGACTCCCAGCGTTTCGTCGCCTGACCCCACGTCGCGAGCAGCGACAGGACGGTGGTGACCGCATCCCAGAAGGGGACCGTCGACGACGTCGCCGTGTCGAGCAGGACGGTCAGCCCGGCGGTGCCGAGGACACCAACGCCCGCCAGCCATGCCCATTCCTGCGCACTGGTGCCGGTGACATGCAGCGCGCCGGTGTCGGCGCCGCGCACCCAGTTGGACCATCCCCACAGCGCGAGGGCGATGTAGACGACCTGGAGTCCGGAGTCGGCGTAGAGGCCGGTGGTCGCGAACAGCAGGATCCAGACGAGATTGTTCGCGATCCCGATCGGCCAGTTCCAGGCGGACTGCTGCGCGACCAGCCACACGCACAGCGCGCCGGTGACGAAGCCGAGCACTTCGGCCCAGGTGGTCGGCGCACCGAACGCGGTGAAGGCGGTCGAGTTGAGGAAAGTGATCATGGCGCCGTTCACGAAGCGTGCAGCTCTGCTCCGTGAGCCACGTCCTCACGAACGTGGCGTTGACCGCATCGCGGTCTTCCCGTGGCAATCTCACTGCCCGACACATGGTCGGGTCTGACGCGAGTTCCAGCGGGCTGCTCCCGAAGCAACTCTCCGGTGCCGCCGCCCGCGAGGGCGGCGAGATTGAGCGCGGCGTTGTGGTCCCGATCCAGGATCAGGCCACACACTGCACACACGTACGTCCGTTCCGACAGGGCCAGCTTGGTTTTCGCCGCGCCACACCCGGAACAGGTCTTACTGGACGCGAACCATCGGTCCGCGACGACGAGCCGCACACCGGCCGTGTCCGCCTTGTAGGTCAACTGGCGCCTGAACTCACCCCACCCGGCATCGGCGATTCGGCGGGCGAGGCGCCGGTTACGCACCATCCCGGCGACGTGCAGATCCTCGATCACGATCGTGTCGAACTCGCCGACGAGTCGGGTGGTGAGCTGGTGCAGACCATCACGCCGCTGGTTCGCGACACAGGTATGCAACCGCGAAACACGATCGTTCGCCTTGCGCCAGCGATTCGACGGCGCTTGCCCGCTGCGCCGATCCGGCCCCTGTCTACGGGCCGTGACTCGCTGAGCCCGCCGCAGCTGCCGTTGTGCCTTATCGAGGTGGCGAGGGTTGGCGATCGTCTCGCCGGTCGACAGGGTCGCCAATGCGGTGATGCCCAGATCGATACCCGCTACCGGTTGCCCGCCACGCGGGGCGGCATCGGTGTCTGTGTCGGCAAGCTCGACCGCGAACGACACATGCCACCGGCCCCGCTGAAACGACAGGGTCGCCGAGATGATCCGGGCGGTCCCGGCCTCGATCCTGCGGGCCAGCTTCCGGGTCGACTCGTACGTGCGGACCTCACCGATCCGGGGAAGTCGAATGTGCCGCCGGTCGCGGCCGAGCCCGAACGCACCCGTGGTGAAGCCGCAGGATGGGCGGGATCGCTTCGACTTGAACCGCGGCATCCGAGTACGCCCATCCCGGCGGTTCTTCAACGCCACAGCCAGGTTCGTGCACCCGGAGGCGTACGCCTCCTTGCTGTTCTCACCCCACCACGGGGCCACGACGTCTTTCACCTGGTTCCAGGTTTTCCGCAGGGAGTACGCGGAGGTGTTGATCCACGGGGTGCGGTCGGCCTCGGCGATCCCGTAGGACTCCTCGGCGCTGCGTTGGTTCCAGTTCGCCGTCACCTGTGCGAGCGCCCAGTTGTAGGCGAACCGCTGCGCCCCGCAATGCGACCGAAACTGATGTTCCTGCTCGATGGTGGAATCGAGCGCGAACAGGTATGCCCGGATCACCGCCCCACCCCCCAACCCACACCTCAGTCCGAACTGATGTTCGATTACGGTACCCGACTCCCGACCCGAACGCCCGAGAAAGGCGGACACTCGCTGAACCGGACTACTCCGCACGCAGCGGTCATTCACCTCGCCGCGGAGGTGCCGAAGCCGGCGATGTCGACGCTCGCCACCCAGCCTCAACCCCTCGGATAGCGGATCACCGGTCCGACCTACAGCGCTCCGCCGCAACAACTCGACTTGAAACAGCACAAACGCGCACCTACTGACGAGCATCTTGAAACCCCTTTCAGTTGCTGCGCAGATTAGATCATTTCTGCGCTTACTGAGCAACGGGAACGCGAAACGACCCCGAGCGCACGCTCGGGGTCGTCGACGCGAGGGGGTTCAGTGCGGCGCCGCGTCCACCAGACCGTGCTCGACGCGGTACGAGGCGCGCATCCGCGCCATCTCGGAATCCCGGACCCGGTACGCCTTGAGGATGGCCGCCTCCCGATCGGAAACGCGGAGCTGCTGGACCCGCCCGACCCCGGCCAGCACGGGTCCGGCGTATCGGAGGACGTGCTTGAGCCGACCGTCGGGGATGCGCAGGGCGTCGGCGTCCGCGTCACCGATGAACACCCGCTGCAGTCCGTACATCAGCTTGACGGCCAACGACTTCCGCATCTTCTCGCTGCCCGGGAGGATGTTCGCGAGCTCGGGCGCCAGGTAGTCCTCCGTGAGCGCGACGACGAAGTCGCGGTCGTCGTCGCCGGGGCCGGGCGAGGTGAGCCGGTACAGCTCCTCGATCCGGACGTGGTCGGCTTCGGTGTGCGGGTTCAGCGCGTCGCTCATGCCGATGACGTGCCCGACGTACCGCCACAGGTGGTAGATGTCGGCGAGTTCGCGATCGGTGAAGCGCACGCCGAGTCCGTGCATGGCCTCGTTGGCGATGTGTCCGAACTCGGCGATGGTGAATGCCATGTACGGCTGCGGGATCGGCACACCCCACGCCGCGTCGTCCCACTTCCCGCTGAGCCGGATACCGCGACGCACGTGCGCGTGGATCACGCGGACGCGCACCGTGTACTCGAAACCGGCACCGCCGCGGCGCATTCCGCCGCGCGAGATGACGTGACGCAGCCACTCCCCCACCTCGACGGAGCGGATGGCGGGCTCGCTGGCGTACCGGCCGGTGAGCGCGAGCGGTTTGCCCGCGATCGTGTTACCCGCGCCCCGAACGAGGGACGCGGCGCCGAGCACCATGCCCATCACGGCACTGTTGCGGATGAGGGCGTCGGCGGCATGATCGAGCCGGTCGTGGTCGAGCCACTCGGGCTCGTCGTCGAGGAATGCGAAGAGGTCACGCAGCGACTGCGGCGCGTCCACGACGGAGTCGATGCCACCTTCGATGGCGGCACGGACCGATGCGATGGCCGACGATCCCCCGAACCCATCGTCGACCACCGCGTCGGCCAGTGGATCGGCCTCCCACATCCCGTCGAGCCACACGCGGCCGGCGTCGCCGTAGCGGCGCAGCGCGAGATCGGCGTTGACGAGGGCGCTGGGAGTCGGTCGATCCATGCATTTCATGTAAACACGAGGAATCCTCACTTACTATTCACTTTCACACAGCCGCATCGGGAGGGTCGAAATGGCAGGTAAGACCGCACGACGCTCACCGGTTCAGCAGCGCGGACGGGAGATGCGCGGTCGGATCCTCACCTCCACCCTCACTCTTCTGGAGCGCAAACCCGGCAGCAGACCCAGCACCGCCGCGATCGCGGAGCACGCCCACGTCAGCATCGGCACCGTCTACCGCTACTTCGCAGACATGGACGCCATCATCGAGGAACTGCGCCTGGCCGCCGTGCACGACATCACCACCCGGCTGTCGAGCAGCATCGGCCGCGCCATGGACCAGCAACCGTTCGACGCGATGGTGACGGTCGTCGAGGGTCTGACGTCGGCATTCGAGGCGCACGCGGCGGTGATACGGGCCTCGTACACGTCGGCGGAGAGCGCGTTCGGCGACGCGTGGGCGGAGGTCGAGGGGCCGCTGCTGCCGTTGGCTCGGATCATTCCGACACGGCTGCGTCCCGACCTGGACGACGCGGCGATCGACGACCTGGTGTTCATCACCATGGGTGCGACGGCGAGCCTGTGCTCCAGGATCGCGCTGCTACGTCCGCCCGGGTCGGATCGGGACGCCCTGATCGCGACGACGGCCCGGATGCTGCTCGCCGCGTTCGGACACGCTGGCACACTCGTAACATGACCCAGCACTCGATCGCCATCACCGTCACCGGCCACGCGGAGCGTGAGTTCACGCCGAACCGCTGCACAGTGCGACTGCGGGTCCACACCGACGGCGCGACCCACGAGGCAGCGGCGGAGCCTGCCACCGCGGCGGTCAAGGCCGTCACCGACCTGGTGACGGCGCTGCGCGATCACGAGAACAGTCCCGTCAAGCGGTGGACCCTCGATCAGGTACAGCACAGCCGCCACCGCCCGTACAGCCGGGATGGCAAGAAGCGGCAGTGGGTGTACCAGTCGTCGGCCTCGATCACGGTGACGTTCACCGACTTCCGCGCCGTCGGCCCGTTCGTCACCCGCGCCTCCGAGGTCGAGGCCGTCAACGTCGACCATCTGCGGTGGTGGGTGAGCCGCAAGGCGGAAGCGAAGCGGCTCGCGAAGGTGCGGCATCTCGCGGTCCTCGACGCCATCGAGAAGGCGCAGGGGTTCACGGAGGCGTTGGGGTTCGGCACCTTTCACGCGGTCGCGATCGCCGACCCGGGCATGCTGGGTGTCGCTCCGCCGACCGAACCGGTCCGCTCCGCCGGCGCCCCGATGATGCGGGCGCTCGCCGCGCCGATGGGTGTCGACGGCGAACCCGAGCTGGTGCTCGAACCCGACCGGATCACCATCAGCGCCGACGTCGAAGCCCGGTTCGAGGCGTCCTGACACCCACCGCGACTAGGTGTACCCGGCCATCAGGTTGGTGTCAGGCGGCTGACCGGCGGGAGCCCTCCGAGTGCGCTGTGGCGTCGTCGAGTGTTGTAGTACTCGACCCAGGGCGCAAGTGCTTC